>JBBRUB010000357.1:0-4811 GCA_038248175.1 Cytophagales bacterium
ACTTTTGCATTAGGTGTTGTATTCCTGTACATGCAATTTCAGGGATGGATCAATTTGGTTCAGCAAAAAGTTTTCTTTGTTGGTAACCCGGCTGGTTCATTTATGTATGTATTCACGGGTCTTCATGGCTTCCACCTTATCTCCGGCCTAATTGTGCTGGTGTTTGCATTGGTGGCTGCTCTTCGGCTTAAAATACATGCTAAGAATCTGGTACAACTTGAGATTGCTGCCTCTTACTGGCACTTTCTGGATATACTCTGGTTGTACTTGTTTTTCTTTTTAGTCTATTTTCATTGATAACCGCTTAACTAATGGCCGCTACTGCGACGACAACCCACGCAGAATCACAATCAGAGCAAACGTTCGACAAAAAAGCCTGGATGGGTGGTGTTGAGCCGATGAATGCCAGCTATGGCAAGTTAATGATGTGGTTTTTCCTGATCTCTGATACGTTTACGTTCTCAGCGTTATTGGTAACGTATGGACTGATTCGTTACAGCTATCCTGCCTGGGATCCGGCTATTTATGGGGAGGTATTCCAGTTCTCGAATCTGTACTGGCCCGTACCTGAGATGGTTTATAATGCGCTTCCATTCTTACATGGAATAGATGCACCGCTGATCTTCGTAGGGATCATGACGTTCATTCTCATTTTCAGCAGCGTTACGATGGTATTGGCCGTTGAAGCCGGCCACCGCATGGATAGAGGTGATGTTGAGAAATTTTTGTTGTGGACAATTTTGGGTGGTCTGACTTTTTTAGGCTGTCAGGCGTGGGAATGGTCGCACTTTATTCATGGTACGGAGACAGGTACAGTCATCACAGAGCTTGTTAACGGAGAAACATTCAAGCGAACTATTTTCGGGGCTAACCTGGTCGAGAATCAGTACGGTCCCCCAGCCTTTGCTGATCTGTTCTTTTTTATCACTGGATTCCACGGCACCCACGTACTGAGCGGTGTTGTATTGAACATGCTAATTTTCTACCGTGCATCTACCGGCATGTACGAGAAACGGGGTCACTATGAGATGGTAGAGAAAGTTGGCCTATATTGGCACTTTGTTGATTTGGTCTGGGTATTTGTCTTCACATTCTTCTACTTAGTTTAAGTTTCGTAATCATGTCTGATAATTCCACTCAATTTGATACTCCTGGCCATGCCGGAACTGAAAATGCCCCGGCAGCAACGTCTATCATCTGGCGTACGTTCTGGGTGTTGGCAGCTATTACCGCAGTTGAGTTTGCTTTGGCTTTCTTAATGAAGGCCGGAAGTTTTCGTACGTCGCTCTTCGTGATTATGACGCTTGTGAAGGCCTTCTTCATTGTAGGGGAGTTTATGCACCTCAAGCACGAAGTAAAAAGTCTGATTTGGGCCATTGTCGTGCCTATCATCTTTATTGTGTGGCTTCTTCTGGCGCTATTGACCGAAGGGGGTCACATATTTGAACTCAGGTAAACAGATGTCAAATTTTCAAAAAGCCGGGATCCTGCTCACTACGCTGCTGGTCCCGGCTTTGCTGTATATATTTCTCAGGTTTGGCACGGAAAACCATTACGTACTGCCCCGGTATTTGCCCAGGATAGACTCCTCCCGAAGCGAACCACTTATGGGAACCGTAACACTTCCCGATGGGCGACAGATGACGGATACCCTGTACAATCACATCCCGCCGTTTAGCCTAATTGATCAGAACGGAGACACCGTGTCACAATCATTGGTGAAAGAGAAAATCTATGTAGCAAGTTTCTTCTTTACTCGCTGTGGTACCATATGCCCCAGAATCTCATCGCAACTCACGCGTGTTCAGGATATTTTCCGCAACCAGTCTGATGTGATGCTTCTATCGCATTCTGTCGATCCTGAACACGACCGGCCTGAACAATTACTGGAATATGCGCAGAAATATGAAGCTACGCCTGGCAAGTGGTATTTCCTGACTGGTAGCAAGGTAGAAATTTACGATTTGGCTCTGCATGGTTATTATCTCCCTGTGGTCGATGCTGGCGTGAAAGAGGGGAAACCCGACGAAACTTTTATCCATAGTGAAAAGTTGGTATTAGTAGATAAAGAAGGTATTGTGAGAGGCTTCTATGACGGTACAGATACGAAAGACGTAGATCGGTTAGTCCTCGAAATCAGGGTTCTCCTGGACGGGTACAGTAAAGAATAAAGTGCTGTCATCCGCGATTCTTCAATCACCGCTCTTCGTATTAATACAAGACCAGATAAGGTCTATATAGTATGGAAACACTCCAACCACCAGTTCGAGAACAGCAGGCAAACCGGGTCATTAATATTCTGGCTGCCGTTATTCCGTTGGCCGTTGCTATTCTGCTGGGCGTTCGGCAAAAGGTAGATCTTGGCGACTGGACAACGTACCTGCCCCACATCAATGCCCTGATAAATTCGATTACGTCGGTGTTGCTGTTGACAGGTTTGTACTTCATCCGCCAGAAGAATATTGTGGGTCATAAGTGGACCATGCTGACTGCCTTCAGCCTGGGTTCGGTGTTTTTGGTCAGCTATGTCTTATACCATCTTACCAATGAATCGACACCGTTTGGGGGGCAGGGATGGATTCGTCCGGTGTACTACTTTCTATTGGTATCGCATATTGTTCTGTCAGTTGTGGTAGTATGGTTTGTACTGCGGGCTGTTTATTTCGCCTTGACTAACCAGATACGTAAACATAAGCAGACCGTAAAATGGGCGTATCCCATTTGGCTTTATGTGAGTACTACGGGCGTAATCGTCTATTTTTTGATTAGACCGTATTACCTGCATTAACTTATCATCGACATGAAAAAGATAACATTCTTATTGGTAATGCTTTTGGTGGTCGGCGTAATGCCTGATTTATCAGCCCAGTGTGCTATGTGCCGGGGAACGGTAGAAAGTACCGTCAGTGGCGGTCGTAGTATAGTGGCTTCACAGCTCAACATCGGTATTCTGTATTTGCTCGCTGCGCCGTACCTGATTGTGTCAACAATTGCCTTCCTCTGGTACCGAAACAGCAGAAAAGAACATGGCAGACGTATCGAAATTGCAGGCCGTCTTAGAAGGGCTTTGTCCCAGATGTAGAAAAGGGAAAATATTCAGCAAGCCCTTTTATTCGCCCCGTGCTTTCGATGAGATGCACGAACACTGTCCGCACTGTGGACTGCGGTTTGAGATAGAGCCCGGCTATTTTATAGGAGCCATGTATGTTAGTTATGCCTTATCGGGTGGGGTAGCTCTTGTATTGGCATTTACTCTGTTTTACTTCTTTGGCGACCCGGAAGGCTGGGTGTATGCCGCCGTGATTGCCCCGGTTATGGTTCTGATTGCTCCGGTCAACTTTAGAATGTCGCGCGTTGTATGGCTGCACTATGTGGCCGGTATCAAGTATCAGGAAGGACTTTAACGAGTCCTTTTTTTTATGCAGTAGCATGATACCTATCTTTGTGAGATGACCACCAAACCGTTTATCGTCGGCATTACCGGCGGTAGTGCTTCCGGTAAGACATCATTTCTAAAAGGTGTTTTAAATGCGTTTACCGACGAGCAGATTTGTCTGATTTCGCAGGACAACTATTACCGTAGCCGGGCCGAAATTCCAGTTGACGGCCAGGGAATCCATAACTTCGATCTGCCCGAAACGATTGATCACAATCTGTACGCACAACATATAGAGCAACTCGATAGAGGTCATGTAGTTACTCAAACTGAATACACATTCAATAACCCTGCTGTTACGCCCCGCCTGCTTGAGTTTAAGCCTGCGCCAATCATTATAGTTGAAGGAATTTTCGTATTTCACTTCCGTGAGTTGGCTGACCAGATGGACCTCAAGATTTTTATAGATGCTAAAAACAGCATAAAACTTGAACGCCGGGTAAAGCGCGATGCTGAAGAGCGAGGCTATGATCTCGACGATGTCATGTATCGCTGGAAATACCACGTGAAGCCAACCTACAAGCAGTTTATCAAGCCGTATCGCGCCGAAGCAGATATCGTTATTCCTAATAATCAGCATTATCAAAAAGGCCTCGATGTGGTTATAGCCTTTCTAAAGTCAAAAATATAAGTCTTCACCCTGGCTTGACAGCATCGTTCTTTATAGGAAAATCTGACCAAATGTAGTAGCAATGCGTTAAGGAGATAAGATATACATTCTGACACCTTATGAAGGTATTCGCGGATCTTACAGAATTTTCGGCCCATGCGGGACAACCGCTTGGCGAAACCGAGTACATGACGATCACTCAGGAAATGGTTGGCCTGTTTGCTCAGGCAACTGGCGACGATCAGTGGATACATACCAACCCTGACCGGGCAGCCAGAGAGTCTCCCTATAAGCAAACCATTGCCCATGGATTCCTGACGCTTTCGCTGGCTCCCAAACTGATGGCTGAGATATACCAAATAGAGTCAGTACGAGTAGGTGTGAACTACGGTGCCAATAAAATCAGATTTACAAACCCAGTTCCGGTTGGTAGTCGTCTTCGTATGAAAGCCTGGCTACACCACGCTGAAGAGCAAAATCACAACGGAATCACTGGAAGCAGATTGGGCATAAGGGCAATCATAGAATGCGTTTTTGAAGTTGAAGGTCAGGAGAAACCGGCTTGTGTGGCTGAACTGATTACGTTGCTATTGTGAATAGTATGCGTGCATACTACTTAGTATATGGTACTCTGACAATTCTTGTGGTTAACTTAAAAAATGCAGGAAACCGATTTTTACGAACAGCTTTTAGCCTTGCCTGATTTACAGGTTCAGCGCGTCGAGTACACCGATACACGCATCACATTGTTTTGCCAACTCAAGA
>JBBRUB010000358.1:0-4810 GCA_038248175.1 Cytophagales bacterium
GTTCTCGAACTGCGGCCCGATTACCCATATGCTCACTCCCGCGCCAGTTCGCTCATCGAGACCATCCATTTTCAGGTATTCTTTATGGAACACCTGCCCTCACTGACTGACTTTGGCAGTGGCCCCGACGGTGAAATCAAAGATGAAGGTAAACTTCTCGATTTTGTCCGGCATCTGCTGTTTTCTTCGCTCGATATACCGGTCACAGCCCCAGCACAGCCCTGAATCATATCGCTTTGAATAGATACCAACAAGCCCGGCAAAACTGATTTGCCGGGCTTGTTGGTATCTATTCAAACGGGTTCAACCATGAAAAAAATCCTTCATCTTATCAAAAAAGCCTTTTTCATTCTTATTGGGTTTGGGCTGAAAGTTAGGCGAGTTACGCAGCGTTTCGAGCGTGGCCCGCTCGTCGGACGACAGCGCTTTGGGCGTCCAGACATTAACGTGTATCAGTTCATCGCCCCGCCCGTAGCCGTTCAGTTCTTTGATACCTTTGCCTTTTAGCCGCAAAATTTTGCCACTCTGCGTGCCAGGGTCGAGCGTAATACGCGCCTTACCGTCAATAGTTGGCACCTCCACGTTGGTGCCGATTGCCGCATCCACAAAGCTGACATACAGATCAAACACCACGTTATTGCCGTCGCGCTTGAGATACTGGTCCTCTTCTTCTTCAACGACAATGAGCAGATCGCCCGCTACGCCACCCCGGGGTGGTACGTTACCCCGACCTCCAACCGATAGCTGAATACCCTCGGCCACGCCCGCCGGAATGTTGAGCGGAATTACGTCTTCCTGCAATACACGGCCTTCACCGAAACACACATCACAACGGTCAGTCACAATCTTGCCTTCGCCGTTGCAGGTGGGGCAGGTACTGGTCGAGACCATCTGCCCCAGCATTGTATTGACCACTTTACGGATTTGGCCGCTGCCGTTGCAGGTCGTGCAGGTTTTAACGGCGGTGCCATTTTTGGAACCGTTGCCGCCACAGGTAGTGCAGGTTACGTGCCGCTTGACTTTAATTTTTTTCTCAACGCCGTTGGCAATTTCCTGAAGGTTCAGCTTCAGCTTAATGCGAAGGTCAGACCCGCGCCGAACGCGCTGCCGCTGTCCGCCACCACCCTGCCCCCGGAAGAACCCCCCGAAGGGCGAATCGTCGCCGAAGACATCGCCAAACTGACTGAAAATGTCTTCCATGCTCGGCCCCCCGGGTCCGTAGCCACCGCCACTGGCCGCACCACCCATTCCGGCATGCCCAAACTGATCGTACCGTGCCTTCTTGTTGGGGTCGTTCAGAACGTCGTAGGCCTCGGCGGCCTCCTTGAATTTTTCTTCGGCGGTGGGGTCGTCGGGGTTTTTGTCGGGGTGGAATTTGATAGCCATCCTCCGATAAGCCTTCTTGAGTTCCTCCGCCGACACATTCTTATCGACGCCTAATACTTCGTAATAATCGCGTTTGGATGCCATATCATAATGAGTGAATGAGTAAATGAGCGAATGAGTGAATAGGCTGGCGCAGGCAACGTACTGCCGGAGGTATTCACTCATTCACTCATTCGCGCATTCACAATTGGATTAACTGCCTACAATTACTTTGGCGAACCGGATGACTTTGTCATTCAGGTAGTAGCCTTTTTCTGTTTCGTCTATCACCTTGCCCTTCAGGTCTGGAGAGGGAGCCGGGAACTGGGCGATGGACTCGTACAGATCGGCGTCGAACGGCTGACCTAACGACACCATCGGCTTCAACCCCTTGCTTTCCAGTGTTTTGAGTAGTTTATTATAGATGATTTCGATGCCTTCGCGCACGGCGGAAATATCGTCGGTCTTATCGGTAGCCTGTTTGGCCCGCTCAAAATCATCGACCACCGGTAGCATAGCTTTAATGGTATTTTCGCCGGCATTGTTAATAAGGTCCAGCTTCTCCCTTGCCGTCCGACGGCGGAAGTTTTCGAAGTCAGCGTATAACCGCAGGTATTTTTCCTTGAGTTCAGCCACTTCATTCACCGGCTGGGCATCAACAGTCGGCATGTCTTCATCACTGAGTGTTGTTTCGCCGGTTTCATCCCTGGCGGGGTTGCCACCATTAACATTGATAGCCTCCACGTCGTTAAGCGGCTCGTTTGTCAGGTTGTCAGGTTCCTGCGCGTCGGCAACCCCTTGTTGGTTCAGGTTGTCTTTATTTTCCATGGGTGTGTGCTGAGTTCTGTTCCAGAAATTCATGGCTAATAATAGACAAAAGCCCGGCCAAATCAATGCAGACTGACAACATGTCTGAACCAGAATTTCTGTAAGATTAAAAAGCTAAACAGGATTTTTCAGTCCAATCGTTCTGTTTATGGAGAAGACACCTGAAAGAATTAACCCCTCGCCCCTATTTTGCATAACCCTGCCGCCACTTATTCCCAGCGCATCAAAGCCGAAGCCATCCGACTGGGCTTTGACCTGTGTGGCATAGCCAAAGCCGATTTTCTGGACGAGGAAGCCCCGCAACTCGAAACATGGCTCAAGAATGGTATGCACGGGCAGATGAACTACATGGCTAACCATTTTGACAAGCGGCTCGACCCACGTCTGCTCGTTGACGGAGCCAAATCGGTCATCACGGTCCTGCTCAATTATTATCCCGAACAGCGCCTACCCGAAAGCAACGATGATTACAAGCTCTCGAAATACGCCTACGGCGAAGATTATCACTTCGTTATTAAAGACAAGCTCAAAGCGTTGCTCGATTTTATCCGGGCTAACATTGGCGACGTAGGCGGACGGGCCTTTGTCGATTCGGCCCCGGTCATGGACAAAGCCTGGGCCAAACGTGCCGGGCTGGGCTGGATAGGTAAACATTCTAACCTGATAAACCGGGAGATCGGCTCGTTTTTCTTCATCGGCGAACTCATTCTCGACCTCGAACTGGAACCCGACGGCCCTATTACCGACTATTGTGGCACTTGCACCCGCTGCATCGACGCCTGCCCCACCAATGCCATTGTTGACCCCTACGTATTGGACGGCAGTAAGTGTATTTCTTACTTTACCATCGAACTGAAAGAAGCCATTCCCGATGAAGTTCGGGGTAAGTTCGACAACTGGGTTTTTGGTTGTGACGTGTGCCAGGATGTTTGCCCCTGGAATCGGTTTGCCCGCCCGCACCAAACGCCTGCTTTTGCCCCCCACCCCGATCTGACCGGGTTCACCAAAACTGACTGGGAAGAGATCTCCGAAGCGGTATTCGGCGAGGTGTTCAGGCGGTCGGCGGTGAAGCGCACAAAAATTAATGGTCTTCGTCGAAATATAGCCTTTGTGAGTCAACCAATTGATTAACAAGACATACATTCATTATTTCAAAAAATAGATTTACCGTTCGCTAAATGGTTATGCAGAGGATTACGCCATCGTAGAGATATAGGTTACATTACCGTAGTAAGTATTTACTTACCGATAACTCAGCTTGTGCAGCGAAGCCGAATTGATACAGAAAACAGGCTGCTCGATGCAGTTGGGCAACTAATTGCATCAAATGGTCTCGAGAGATTGGTATTAATCGCATATCAAGTCATTCAGGCATCAACAAAATACTCATTTACCGATATTTTGGTGGACTGGACGGTCTTTTGGATGAACTGGCGAAACTCACTAGAACCACCAAAGGGCGTTCGTTTGCTACTATTATCGTGAGTGCCATGATACTGCTGACCTTTATGAGCGAGCAAAAACGAACCGTGATGTGCATCGACCTCTGCACCGATGAAGGCTGGGCCGAGATCGAGTTAGCCCTGAAAAATATCTACCGGGGTGGGTATCTCCTTACACAGGAACGGCAGGCCGGTGAGCAGCCGGTAAAACCCGGTTCAATCGAAGAAACGTCGCAGCCCTTGCCCTACCCGCCAAACGTCTTCAAACGAATTGTATAACGGTGCAGGAGACAGCCGGATGCAGTCAGGTTCACGCCAGTCGCCAATAATGCCAGCCTCCGTGAGGTGGTTGAACAACACTTTTCCGTCGGTGCGTACTATAAGAGATAACTGACAGCCGCGCTGTTGGGAGTCACTGGGTGTTAGCAGTTGTATTTCGGTAAACGGAGTGATCAGGTGTTCCAGATAACCCGTCAGCAGTTCGCTTTTCCGGCGCAGCGCGGGCAGGCCCGCTTCGGCAGTAATGGCCAGCGATGCGCGGTGCAGACTCAAGCTCAGGATGTTGGGCGTACTGATCTGCCAGCCGTCGGCACCGGGCGCGGGCAGAAAGCCGGGTGTCATGGCAAAACGCCGGTCTTCACGGTAGCCCCACCAGCCCGCCAGCCGGGGCAACTCTTCATCATGATGCCGGGTATGAACAAACACGCCCGACACCGCGCCGGGGCCACCGTTCAGGTATTTGTACGAACACCAGGTTGCAAAGTCGATACCCCACTTGTGCAGGTTCAGGGGAATGTTACCGATGGCGTGGGCCAGATCGAATCCAATCAGAATGCCATGTTTTCGGGCGGTTTGGGTAATGGCAGCCATGTCATATACCTGCCCGGTGTAGTAGTTCAGCCCGCTCATCCAGATCAGGGCCAGACTGTCGGCGTGTTGGGCAATGGCGTTTTGGATATCGGCAAGGTCAATCAGGCCGGTTTCGGGATGCGGGTCAATCTCAATGATGGTATCCGCCGGGTTGTAGTCCCGGCTGCTGACGTGCGTCTCGAGCGCGTACTGATCGGACGGAAAATCGCCTTTGATAGTCAGGATTTTGTGATTCTTTTTCGTAGGCTGGTAGAACGAGGTTAACAGCAGATGGAGGTTCACAGTCAGCGCATTCATCGGACATA
>JBBRUB010000359.1:0-4794 GCA_038248175.1 Cytophagales bacterium
CATTGCGTACCGGAACGCGGCTGGTTTTGGCATCCGGCTCGATGAAGGCAGCAGCTACGCGGGCATGAAAATATCGCCCTACTTCGACTCCATGATTGTGAAGGTGTCGGCGCGGGGGCGGACGCTCAAAGGAGCCACGCAGCGGCTTACGCGGGCGTTGGTTGAGTTTCGTATCCGGGGCGTAAAAACTAATATCGGCTTTCTGCTCAATGTTATCAAAAACCCGGTCTTCCAGCGGGGCGAAGCGAGGGTGTCGTTCATCGAAAACCATCCCGAACTGTTCCACTTCCGCCACCCCCGCGACCGCTCCACCCGCGCGCTGAACTACCTCGCCGAAGTGATCGTAAACGGCAATCCGCAGGTGAAGAAGGTGGACCCTGACAAGGTGTTCCGCCCGCCCGTTGTGCCGGCTTTTGACATCTACGGCGACTATCCTGGCGGCAACCGCGACCGGCTGAAAGACCTGGGCCGCGAGAGGTTTGTGCAGTGGGTCAGCAATCAGAAGCCGATTCTATATACCGATACTACCTTCCGCGATGCGCATCAGTCGCTGCTGGCCACGCGGGTCCGCACGCAGGATATGCAGCGGGTAGCCGAGGGCTTCGCCAAGGCGCACCCCGAACTGTTTTCGATGGAAGTCTGGGGTGGGGCCACCTTCGACGTAGCCATGCGGTTTTTGTACGAAAGCCCCTGGAAACGGCTCGAACTGCTGCGCGAAGCTATGCCGAATATGCTGCTGCAAATGCTGTTTCGTGGTTCCAATGCGGTGGGTTACACAGCCTATCCCGACAACCTGATCGAGAAATTTGTGGTGCAGGCATGGGAGACTGGCATCGACGTATTCCGTATTTTCGACTCCCTGAACTGGGTTGAAGCCATGAAAGTAAGCATCCGGGCCGTGCGCGAACGTACCGACGCCCTCTGCGAAGCGTCCATTTGCTACACTACGCCGAGCGAGACATACTCGATGCAATACTATCTGGATTTGGCCCGGCAGCTTGAAGACGAGGGAGCGCATCTGCTGTGCATCAAGGACATGGCCGGACTGCTGAAACCAATGGCCGCTACCGAACTGGTCCGCGAACTCAAAAAAGCCGTCAGTATTCCCGTGCATTTGCATACCCACGATACGTCAGGTATTCAGTCAACCACGTACCTCAACGCCATCAACGCCGGGGTCGATATTATCGATTGTGCGCTGGGGGCATTGTCGGGCCTGACCTCGCAGCCTAATTTCAACTCGGTAGTCGCTATGATGCAGGGCCACGAGCGCGAATGCGCCGTTGATTTGCGGTCGCTGAATGGTTACTCGAACTATTGGGAAGACGTTCGGGAGTATTACTATCCGTTCGAGAGCGGGTTGAAAGCGAGTACGGCGGAGATTTACGAAACAGAGATTCCCGGCGGGCAGTACTCCAACCTCAAGCCCCAGTCTATTGCCGCTGGCCTGAGCGATAAATTTGAGGTGCTGAAGCACAATTACGTAGTGGCTAATCAGTTGTTTGGCGATGTGATTAAGGTAACGCCTACCTCCAAAGTGGTGGGCGACATGGCTATTTTCATGACTACCAACAACCTCACGGCAGGCGACGTACTGGACCGGGGAGACGCGCTGTCGTTCCCCGAATCGGTAAAGGGGTTCTTTCGGGGTGATTTGGGACAGCCCGCAGGTGGTTTTCCCGAGGCTATGCAGCGTGTGGTGCTGAAAGGTGAGCAGCCTATTACGGGTCGCCCCAACGAACACCTTGAACCGATTGATTTCGACGGCGATTACAAAGCGTTCACCGAGAAGTACCCACAAGCCGATGGTATGGCTGACTACCTGTCATTCAAGCTGTACCCAAAAGTATTTGACGAGTATTACATTGCCCGCAAACAGTACGGCGATGTCAGCATCATGCCAACGCCCGCGTTCTTCTACGGTCTGAAACAAGGCGAGGAGATTCTGATTAACATCGAAGAAGGTAAGAATATTTTGGTGCGGCTGCTGTTTAAATCGGAGCCGGATGCGTTCGGAATGCGGACCATTACGTTTGAGTTAAACGGTCAGAGTCGGCAGGTACAAGTGCGCGACCGGGCCTCGAAGGTGGAGAAGCTAATGAACGCCAAAGCCCAGAAAGCGGGCGACATTGGTTCGCCGTTACAGGGCCGTTTGACGCGGATTATGGTGAAGGAGGGCGATGAGGTCAAGAAAAATCAGCCGATGTTCGTTATCGAAGCCATGAAAATGGAAAGCATCGTAGCCGCCCCCGCCGAAGGCAAAATATCGAAGGTCGTATTAAAGGAAGGTACCATAGTGGAGCAGGACGACTGGGTGCTGGAATTATCGTAACTTTATGTTGGTCAAAATAGTAGCATCATGACTTTGTTAAATCGAATAACAGTCGTACCCGATGTATGTAATGGCAAACCTACCATACGGGGAATGCGTATAACCGTTAAAACCGTTCTGGAATACCTGGCAGCGGGAGAAACCAAAGAGAACATTCTGGATGCTTATCCGTATTTAGAACCGGAAGATATTCAGGCTGCCTTGGCCTATGCTGCCCATTTGGCTGACGTCAGAATTGACTCATTTCCATTGCTAATGGCAGCATAAATTACTTAGTTGACGTCAATCTTCCCAAGAAATTCCGGTTCTTCAACGAGCCGGAATTTGCTTTTGTGGTTGATATGGAGGCTACACTACCAGACACTGAAATCTGGACGTATGCGTTGGCGAACGAACTGGTTATTCTCACGAAGGACGCTGATTTTTATACCTGGTCGGTGGTGACAGAGCTAATACCTAAAATCATTCAATTTCGATTAGGCAACCAGACATTGGCTGGGCTTCGTACCTATTTTGATCAGTATTAGCCTCTGCTTACGGAACTGATAGAAATACACTCACTGGTTATAGCCTATCCCAACCGGGTTGACGTTGTTATTTAATAACTGCCTTATATTGCCGAATTCACACCTTCTCGGCGCGTCGTTCTTTGCGGGCGTTGAGGTAGCCTCGCACGACAGTGAAGGTAGTGACGGCCAGAAAGAAGATAATAATCCAGTGGACGTAGTCAACGATGCCGGGAAATCGCTCACCGAAGAAATAACCACCCCCTACGAGCGTGATTACCCAGATGGCCCCACCCAGTACATTGTAGATCATGAAGAACCGGAAGTTCATGTGAATCAGCCCGGCCAGGATCGGCGCAAACGTGCGGACAATGGGCAGGAACCGGGCAACAATCAGCGCACTGGTGCCGTACTTCTCGAAAGCCACGCGGGTATCATCAATGTACTTTCGCTTAAAAAACAGCGAATCGGGCCGATTTTGCAGCTTCGCACCGAAGAAATACCCTGTGCCGTAGCCAATGAGCGACCCTACTACAGCCGCCCCAAAAACGCAGCCCAGTAACAACAGTATGGGTACGTCGAGCAGGCGCGTTCCGGCAAACACACCCGCCAGAAACAGCAGGTAGTCGCCGGGTAGAAAAAAGCCGAAGAACACGCCATTTTCGACCAAAACAATCAGCGTGATCAGCACCAGCCCGCCCGTCCGAATGATTTCTTCGGAGTTAAGCAGATACTGGAAAAAGTCTATAATCTGGTCCATGTTTAATGAGTGAATGATAGAATGAGTGAATAGTTGCTGACGCATTTAGGCTGACGCTGGAGGTTATTCACTCATTCTATCACTCACTTATTCATAATTAGATAGACTCCGCCAACGACAGCCAGCGGTCTGATTTTTGGGCGATGGTTTGCTCGATATGCTCGATTTCCCGCGCCCATTCGGTGAGTTGCCCGTGATGACCACCATCCGAAAGTAACGCCGTAATAACTACTTTCCGTTGCTCCAGCGATTCAATCTCGCCTTCCAGCGATTCATACTCACGAATTTCCTTGAACGACAGTTTCTTTCTGGTGCCGTTCGCGCTACCGTTAGCTACCGGTTCAGTAACGACCGGCGCAGGGGTTTGTTTTGCCACACTCGCCGGTGCCGCATCACCATTTTGTGACTTCTTCGGCTGGTTGTCCCGCCATTCGCGGTAGTCGGTGTAGTTGCCGGGATAGTCGCGCACTTTGCCTTCGCCTTCCAGCACAAACACGTGGTCAACCAGCCGGTCCATGAAATACCGGTCGTGGGTAACAATCATGACACAGCCCGAGAAGCTGAGCAGGAAGTCTTCCAGGACGTTCAGCGTCGTGATATCGAGGTCGTTGGTTGGCTCGTCCAGAATCAGGAAATTGGGGTTCTGCACCAGTACCAGCAGTAGTTGCAGCCGCCGTTTTTCGCCCCCGCTTAGCTTGGCTACAAAATCGTACTGTTTGGAGCGGTCGAACAGGAACCGGCTTAGCAGTTGCGTGGCCGATACAGTACTACCATCGGCGAGTTTCATCACCTCGGCCACGTCCTGCACGACGTCGATAACGCGCTGGTTTTCGGGTAAATCCAGTTCGGTCTGGGTGTAGTAACCAAACTTAACTGTTTCCCCTACAACCACTTTCCCTGAATCGGGTTTTATGGCTCCGGTAAGAATGTTCAAAAAGGTGGATTTTCCAGTTCCATTCTTCCCAATAATACCCACGCGTTCACCGCGATTAAAATTATATTCAAACCTATCCAGCAGTTTTTTATCGCCAAATGATTTTGAAATATGGTGCAGCTCTACCACTTTGGTACCCATACGTTCCATATTGAGTTCCAATTGTACTTGATGGTCGTTGCGGCGTTTGCTGGCGAGGTCCTTTATTTCGTGAAAATCATCAATCCGGCTTTTGCTTTTGGTTGTACGGGCCTTGGGTTGG
>JBBRUB010000360.1:0-4784 GCA_038248175.1 Cytophagales bacterium
AGGGCGGCTTTGGTCAGGCCGTTGAACAGAGCCAGCGGCTGCGCCAGTACGTCCCAGCTGTTCCACCGGCCAAACCGCCCCAGGTAAATACCAAAACCCGCCAGCCATTGACTACCCAGTACCAGCCCCCAGCTTGGCCACGCCCCAATAAGAGGTTGCAACAATCGGTGCGCAATCAGCACCGAGTATAGACCAGCCAGCACACCCGTCTGCGCAAACATGAACAGGGTTATCGTATCGAACCAAAGCAGATTGGACTGCAAGTGCTGAATATGAAACAGATCGGTGATGATATAAGGCGCGTTAGGTAGAAACGCCAGCCAGAGCAACAACCCCGCTCCCAGTAACGCCCGGCTCCGAAACCAGGACGGTCCGCCGGGTGCCTGCCGCAGATCGCGCAGGACCAGCACCACGCCAAGCGGAAAAAACGCCAGCATGAGGTTCCATGTCAGCATCACAAAAAACCACCAGTTGCCCGTCAGAACTCCGCGCATCGTAACCAACCCCAGACCGGCAATGGTCAGCAGAGCCAACGCCCGCAAACCCCGCCCCGGCTGGCGGTTACCCGGCGATAAGACATCGGGTGAAAATAAAGAAATTAATGCCTGTTGCATGAAGTGTAAAGTACTTTGTGTTGCAAAGTAAATAGAATCCCAGCTACACTTCCAACAGGGAACCCGAAAAAGTTTTTAGGGGGAAATTGGGGGGTTACGTTTTTATCATTCCGACTGGTCCGGCGAGATTGTAGCCCGGACGTGCACGTCCGGTAACCGGTGGGGGCAGTTGGGCAACCCGTGCCGACGTTCACGCTAACGGGGTAATAGCATCGACGTCAGCGCAAATCTTCATCGACCCCGTTTGAAGAAATCAGGGCCTAACATATAAGCATAATTACTCATTACCTTTGAAATCGTATAACAAAAAACTCATTCACGAAGAGGGGTTTTATTTCCGATAGTGTACGACCGTAACCAATGAAAAAAAGTACCCTTAGTATCCTTATCACTGTACTGGGCCTTGTTTACCAGACAGCAACCGCTCAGAAATGGGAGCAAATTGGCAAAAAAGGTGACTGGGAAAATACAGTGGCCATGGTGGCCCTGAATGGTCATCTGTATAGCATCGAACAGGACGGCACCCTGTTTGAAACCGATGAAGATGGAACGTATGAGCAGATGGGCAAAAAAGGTGAGTTCGACCATGCTGAAATTTTAGTGGCTATGGACGGGGCCATCTGGACAGTAGAAGACGGCTCCCTGTACCGTACAGACCCCGAAACCGCTGTCTGGAAACAGGTTGGTAAAGCCGAAGACTGGAAAAATACGGAAGCAATGGTGGGTCTCAACGGTCAGCTATACAGCATCGAAACATCGGGTACCCTCTACGAAACGGCAAAGAATGGCACCTGGAAGCAAGTTGGTGGTGATGGCGAATTTACCGATGCGGCTATGCTGGAAGCAACCGGAGGGTATCTGTGGACCGTTGAAAACGGCACACTCTATCAAACCAGCATCCAGGCAATGCGCTGGAAACAGGTAGGTAAAAAAGGAGAATGGGAAAACACAATCGCGATGGTTGGCGAGCAGGGTGTTTTGTGGAGTATTGAAAAAAATGGTACCCTGTACAAAACCAACATGGCCGGCAATAACGAACAGATAGGAAAACGTGGCCTGCTTAGTGATGTGACCCTCATTACGGCTGTGAACGGGGTTTTATACGTGGTAGAGAACGGTACGCTGTATCGAATGCGGAATTAACCTAACGTGTCCGTTCAACAACGAAAAGGGGTAATAGCCAACGACTACTACCCCTTTTCTTCAACCGTGTTAGTCTTCGTCTCCGGCGGATGTGGAACAAACTGTGCGGGCGTTCTCACTATCCGGGAAGGTGAGTCAACGATTCAGCACGGCTTCGATTTGACTCCGAAACCAGCGCGTTTGCACGAGACGTTTTTTATCCAGATTGAGCGGCATCAGATACGCCCTGTTAAAACCGGCTTTCATGTCGAAATACTTGTAAAACCGTATGAAGTCGTCGCTTTTAAGATCGGCCACGATAGCATCGGGTTCTTTATCGGCGATTTCACCTATTTTGAGTTCTTCGTACGACTGCCGGGTAGCCTTCAGGTTGAGCAGTATGGCATCGAATCGCTCATTTTTTTGCCGGATAATCTCGGCTACGTACGTCTCCCGGTCAAATCCGTTCGGCTGTAATTCGGCAATATTGTCGGGGTGGTACAGGTAATTCTCGAAATCGTAATAGTGAAGAATATAATGACGGGGATATTCTTTTTCGAGACGCTCGATTTCGGTATCGGATAAAAAGTCACGGTCGCGGAGCGAGTAATAACGGTCGTCGTTTTTCACTTGCAGAAACAGGGAACGAGCGTCTTTCATTCCAACAAAAAGCGTATCTGACAGGGCGAGCAGGTTATAGAATTCATCGTTCTGATTTTCGCAGAGGACCAGTTTCTTACCACGCATGATCTTGAACAGCATCTCTTTTGGCACGGCAATATCATATACATCCAACTGCTCGTTGGGCTGCGGAAACAGCGTCTGGGGCTGATCGAAATCCAGATCATCGAAGTCAATAACGACACCCTGTTTGTATTGCCGGGCGTAGTCGATGAAGCCCAATGAGTGCGAAGCTGTCCAGAATTGGCAGTTTTCCGGTAACCAGTTTTCAGTTATTTCTTTGAGCAGATTAAACTGCAACTGTGTATTGAGGTGCAGATCGAGTTCGTCGAAGAAATAAACCGTGTCAGTGTATTGATCGCTACGGGTAAAAAGATTGAAAATAATGTTAAATACTTCTTTCTCACCCGCGCTCAAATCATCATAGCCAATTTCGGAGTTTCCTTTTCTGAAAGTCAGCTTCGAGGGCTTTCCATCTCCGGGTGGTATAATTTCGAGGAAGCTGATTCGGGTTGCGGATTCACCTCCAAACACCCTTGACAAAGCGTCATTGATGGGTTGAATGTATCGGGTCTGAATCTCTCCCGAAGAAAAATTTTCCCGAAAAATAGTAGTCACTATTTGTCTCGTGACGAAGCCAATATCATCGCCAAAACGTTCGTCTCTCTCCACAAATGAACCAGGACGATTATCATCCCACTTTATGTCACCCGAGAACGGTTTGATCTCTGAAAGGCTAGCTATGTGTCTGAAACTTGTTCGACCGTAATAGAGTGGGATAAACGTTTCGCCGGTACCCTGGCCCGTTAAAGAGTTGTACCGCATATCATCTACGTCGCTTCCGTCCTCATATCTGACGGGTAGAGTTGCAGTAATCTTTACTTCTGTTTCGCCCTGAGCGGAAAATTTTCTAAATTTTGCTTTTAGCTTCTGACTGAAATTTACGTGATCATCCCGCATCTGAACAAGCAGGTTTGCACTTATCTGCCCTTTATGACGTGGTTTATACAACTTATTGGTGTACTCAAACGCATCGAATACCGACGATTTGCCAGAGCCGTTGGAGCCAATCAGCAGCACCAGCCGAGTATCAGCGGGAATGCCGTCGATGGTGAGGTCGGTGAAGCGTTTGAAATCTTTGAGTTCGACTTTCGTGATGCGCATGCCGCAAAGTTGCGAAATTCCCCCGCCACTTAGCCCCGCAACTTACTCTGCAACACTGGGCGCGGGTCTTTGGCATGGCCGATGATAGAGAGACTATTTTCAAACTTGATGCTCACGCCGTCGTCAGTAAAGTGGCAGGTGACGGTTTCGTAGTGGGCCGTTTCAATGAATCGCCAGGTCATCAGGAAGGTGTTTGGGTCGGACCAGGTGCCGGTGGCGGCTACGCGCACGATAGTTTCGTTGGGGACAGGCGTGTTCACCAGTTTCAGCGGCATGGTTGAGACGGTGGTGGTGCCTTCGCGCCAGCGGTTCAGACCACACAACACCCGGTGGTTGCCCCGGTCGTCGTGAAACGCAAAGCTACAGCCGTCCTTGCCAAACGTCAGCGATGCCGTGTCAATGTTCAGGGAGTTGGGTTCGATCCCAAACGATTTACCGCTGACTTTCTGCATCATTGGCGTCGTCGTATTGTTCACCGCCAGTGGCAGGGCCAGGCTCTTCAGTTTGCGGGTCATCGGTTCCGGCGCGGAGTTGGTAACGGGTGCATTAGCGGGTTGCAGAGCGGGCAGGATGTGGTCCCAAACGGCGTTCAGCACGGCGGGCATGTTGGCGGTTTCGGATGTTATGGCGATAACGGTGTCTTCGTTTGGCAGCACTACGCAATACTGACCGAAGGCACCGTCGCCCCGGTAAGCGCCGTGTCGGCACCGCCAGAACTGGTAGCCGTAGCCCTGTAGCCAGTCGCTGGAGTCCCGGCTCTTATCGCCCGCCGGTTGCAGGATGTGGCGTTGCGTGGCGTCGGTCACCCAGGATTCGGGCAGGAGCCGTTTATCGTTCCAGACGCCTTTCTGCAAATACAATTGCCCAAATTTAGCGATGTCTTCGGTCCGCACCCGCAGGCCCCAGCCGCCCGTGTTCACGCCGGTCGGGTCAACTTCCCAATCGGCTCCGGCAATGCCCAGCGGCTCGAACAGACGCGGTTTCAGGTAGTCCAGCGTGGTCTGGCCGGTCAGCTTCTGTACAATGTTCGAGAGCATATACGTGGCTCCGCTGTTATAAACGAAGTGCGTTCCGGGCTGATGCTCAACGGGGTGAGCCAGAAAGGCCTTCGGCCAGTTAGTGTTTCCATTGGCCCGCATCGCTCCAGTTGGTTCCTTGTCATGACCAGTACTCACGGTCAGCAAATCCTGCACCTGCATAGCC
>JBBRUB010000361.1:0-4782 GCA_038248175.1 Cytophagales bacterium
CGGCTATTCGGGCGCGGACGAGTATTATGCAAAGAACAGTTCGCTTCCATTTTTGGCAGACATTACGATTCCGACACTAATTGTGAACGCCAAAAATGATCCGTTTCTCTCTCCCGAATGCTTACCCGAAACCCTGGCGCGGGAACTGACCAGCGTCTGGATGGAGTTTCCGGCATCGGGTGGTCACTGCGGCTTTATGGACCGGCGCGGGGGCCTGAACGGCACGTACTGGTCCGAAAAACGCGCCGTTCAGTTTTTAACGCAGGATTTCTCATGACGAAAACTGAACACGCTTCATACTGGCAACAACAGGCTCTCGGCGACTGGGAAACGGTTGATGTACTTTGCGAAGGCAAAAAGTACTTACAGTCGCTTTTCTGGCTTCACCTCACTATCGAAAAACTTTGCGAAGCCGTTTGGATTATGAGCAACGAGGATGACATTCTGCATAGAACCCATAATCTCAATCATCTGTTAAGCGAAGCGTTCCTATCTCTACCGGACGAGTATGCCATACTGCTTACGGAGCTGAACCAATTTCAATTAGAAGGTCGATATCCAAACTACCTGTCTAACCTGTATAAAATAATAACCGGCGAGTTAACAGCCGATTATATCCAGCGTGTTAAACCTCTGCGACTATGGTTACTCAGTCAACTGCCGTCGGATTAATACAGCAGTACGTTTCCCTGTGCCGGGACCAGGGCATTCACTTCGATAAAGTAATTCTCTTTGGTTCGGTGGCAGCAGGTACGGCCCGGCCCGAATCGGACATCGACGTCCTGCTCGTGTCTGACCGGTTTATGCACGATTCGCTGCAAAACTGGCGGATGCTGGCTCCCGTTACCACAAAACTTTGCGACATCGAACCACACCCGTACCCAACCGATGCATATCTGCGCAAAGACCCGTTTATCGACGAAGTTGACCGCACCGGTATCGAAATCCCCATCTAATCAATCGTTATCCGCATGACACCACAAGCAACTACCGACACCCCAACCGCCGAACAGACGTACTACATCATCGACTTCGACAGCACCTTTACCAAAGTCGAAGCCCTCGATGTCCTGGGCGAAATCTCGCTCATAGGCCGACCAGACCGCGCCGACGCGCTGGCCCAGATTCAGGCCATTACCGACCGGGGTATGGCAGGCGAAATCTCGTTCACCGAGTCGCTCGACCTCCGGCTGGCCCTGCTCCATGCCCACCGCGACCACCTGCCCGCGCTCATCGAGACGCTGATGGGTAAAATCTCGGATTCGTTTACCCGCAACAAAGAGTTCCTGACCGAAAACGCCGACAGGATTTACATCATTTCCAATGGATTTCGGGCGTTTATTGTCCCTATTGTTGCATCGCTGGGTGTGCGGGAGGATCACGTATTCGCCAATACATTTCTGTTTGACGACGCCGGGGCTATTGTTGGGTTTGACCGCGAAAACCCCCTCTCGGCCAACGGGGGGAAATCGGTGGTGATCAAATCCCTGGCTCTCGATGGTGAGGTATATGTCATTGGCGACGGCTATACCGATTACGAGATTCGGGCGGCTGGCCTGGCCAACCGGTTTTATGCCTTTACCGAAAACGTTATGCGCCCCAGCGTGGTGGCAAAAGCGGATCACGTGGCTCCTTCGCTGGATGAGTTTCTGTATCACAACGGCCTGAGCCGCAGCCAGTCGTATCCCAAGAGCCGCATCAAGGTGTTGCTACTGGAAAACGTACACCCGGCGGCTCTGCAACTCTTTGAGCAGGAAGGCTTTAACGTGGAACTGAAAAAAGGTGCGCTGGACGAAGATGAACTCATCGAAGCCATCCGAGATGTGTCTATTCTGGGTATCCGCTCCAAAACCAACGTGACGCGCCGGGTGCTGGAAAACGCCAACAAGCTGATGACCGTAGGCGCGTTCTGCATCGGCACCAACCAGATTGACCTCGATGCCTGCACCAAACGCGGCATTGCGGTGTTCAACGCGCCGTACAGCAACACCCGATCGGTAGTTGAACTGGCCATTGGCGAGATTATCATGCTCATCCGGGGCGTGGTGTCCAAGAGCAACGCCATGCACCAGGGCGAGTGGGACAAGTCGGCAAAGAACAGCTTTGAGGTGCGGGGCAAAAAGCTGGGCCTCATCGGCTACGGCAACATTGGCACGCAGCTTTCGGTAGTGGCCGAGGCCCTCGGCATGGAAGTCTATTTCTATGACATTGTTGATAAACTGGCTCTGGGCAATGCCCGCAAATGCAACACGCTGGACGAACTGCTGGCTATTTCGGACATTGTAAGTCTGCACGTAGATGGCCGCAAAGACAATCAGAACCTGATTAGCTACCGTCAGTTCCAGCTGATGAAAAACGGCGTTATTTTCCTGAATCTCTCGCGGGGACATCTGGTCGAGATTCCGGCCCTGGTCGATGCCATCGAACGCGGCAAAGTCGTAGGCGCGGGTATCGACGTGTTTCCGCAGGAGCCGAAGACCAACAACGAGGAGTTTGCGAGTGCATTACGGGGTTTGCCCAACGTCATTCTGACGCCCCACATTGGCGGCAGCACCGAAGAAGCACAGGCCAACATCGGCAACTTTGTGCCGGGTAAACTGCTCGGCTACATGAACACGGGCAGCACCTACGGCAGCGTCAACTTCCCCGAACTACAGCTGCCCCTGCTAACCAACTCGCACCGCCTGCTGCACATTCACGCCAACGTACCGGGTATTCTGGCCCAGATGAACGCCATTTTCGCGAAGTACCACATCAATATTCACGGCCAGTATCTAAAAACCAACGAACACATCGGTTACGCCATTACCGACGTAGCCAAAGAATACGCCGACGAGGTCGTGCAGGAATTGAAGGGTATTGACAACACGATTAAGTTCAGACTACTTTATTAATTGCGAATGAGTGAATGAGCGAATGAGTGAATACCTCCGGCGTCAGCCCACTGGCGTTAGCAACTATTCACTCATTCGCTCATTCACTCACTCACTCATTCAAAATATGACCTACTTCACCCCCGGCCCGGCTGAACTTTACCCAACGTTTGCGCAACATTTGCAAACGGCGATGGATGAGCAGCTGGGGTCCATTTCGCACCGGAGTCAGCGGTTTCGCGACATCTACAGGCACACCGACGAGCAGTTGCGGGCGTTGCTCAACATTCCGAAAACGCACGCTATTTTCTTTACCGGCTCGGCCTCAGAGGTGTGGGAGCGGATGCTGCTGAACTGCGTGGAGCATGAGAGTTTCCACGCCGTAAATGGCTCATTCTCGCGCAAGTTTTACGACTACGCTCTCGGGCTGCACAAGTATGCGCACATCCTTGAAAAGCCCTTTGGCGAGGGGTTCGATGCGGCTGATACTGAGGTGCCGGAATACGCCGAACTGGTTTGCCTGACGCACAACGAAACATCGTCGGGCGTGCAGATGCGCCCGGCTGAAATGCACAAACTCAAGCGCAAATACCCCCAAAAACTGTTTTGCGTGGATATGGTCTCGTCGGCCCCGTATCCTGATCTGGATTATAGCCTGATCGACTCGGCCTTTTTCTCGGTACAGAAAGCCTTCGGTATGCCCGCCGGGATGGGCGTCTGGATTGCCAATGAAAAATGCCTGGCCAAAGCCGAACGGTTGCAGAAGTACGAATCGCTGACGATTGGCGCGCACAATACCCTGCCTATGCTCTGGAAAAGCTACCAGACCTTCGAGACTCCCGCCACGCCTAACGTGCTGTTCATTTATGTACTGGGCAAAATTGCCGAAGATTTCAACAGAATAGGCATCGCCACGGTTCGGAAGCAGACCGAAGAGAGAGCAAAAACGATTTATAAATTTCTGGAGAAATCAGACCGGTTTGAGCCGTTTGTCTCCGCCGAACGATACCGCTCGCAGACGGTAGTTGTGGCCAATACAAAAAAACCATCGGGCGAGATAATCGACGCGGTCAAACGCGCAGGTATGGTCATTGGCAGCGGGTATGGCAAGCTGAAAGACAGCCAAATCAGAATTGCCAACTTCCCCGCCACATCGGCAGAACAGATTGACGCGCTTTTGAGAGAACTGAGCCGGTAACGCCCAATTTCAAACCTTGTTCCTGCTCAGGAGTTAATAATACGGAATGCATTGCACAGATAATACTCAACAGATAATGAAAACTTTACTTCGAACAACAGCATTGCTGGTCTGCCTGTCTGGGGCAACCTACGCACAAAACCGGTCGGACTCAACTGATAGTAACAAGCCGCTTATCAGTCAGGACACGAAACAGGATATTAACCAGACGGTCGATGAAGCCCAGCAAACGATCAATGAGGAATACCGCCAGTCGGTACGGTATCAGAACGCCAACGAACTGACCTGGTTTCAGCAGGGAACGGCTTTTGGGGGCGCGGGGCTGGGCGTAGGTGCCGCCGACAGTAAGTTCTCGCTGGGTGTCAATCTGCGGACGGGTTACTTCCTGCAACCCGGCTTTGCCGTTGGGTTGATTTACAACACCGATCGTATTGTCGGCAATTCGTACCGCGCCCGGCAATTTGGTGTCATGGCCCGCTATTACCCCTTCCGGACGCGGGTTAGTGCTTTTATAGGAGCTAACCTAAGCCGGGGTCGCGAATTCTCGGACGATATTCCAGACGGTACCAAGTCGAAATATACGTCTGTAGGGGTAGAAATTGGGGCAATGGCCTGGGTTTACAAACGGCTGGGTGCCGAAATAGCGTATCAGGGTAACTTCTACAATAAAATAGATCCGGTGGCCAGTTTGAGCCGGGGTGGACGTCTTAA
>JBBRUB010000362.1:0-4774 GCA_038248175.1 Cytophagales bacterium
GGCCCGCCGAAAATCGGCCAGGTTGTGCAGCCCGATACCGCCCGTTGGCAGTAGCTTGATCTGACCGAGGGGAGCTTTCAGGTCCCGAATGTAACCCGGCCCCAGGGCTGCTCCCGGATATACCTTGACCATCGAGGCCCCCAACGACCAGGCGCGGTAGATTTCGGTGGGCGTAAATGCGCCCGGAAATACTGGTATGCCCTGCTCAACGCAGGCCCGCACAATTGTTCGGCGCAGAACGGGGGTCACAATAAACTGCGCACCGGCGGCCAGTGCATCGCTCAGTTCGGCGAGCGTACAAACGGTACCGGCCCCCACGTTTAGCCCGTCGGGATGCTGCTGCCGGACGGCTCTGATCATCTCGGCGGCTCCGGCAGTATTCATGGTGATCTCGACCGTTGTTAGCCCGGCCCGCCGGTAAATGGGCAACAGCCAGTGGAGGGCCTCGGCGGGCAGGTGCCGGACAATACCAACAATGGGTGCCTGCGCGAACAGCTCCCAGGAAAAAGCGGATGGGTTCATGACGGACTGGAATGAATAGTCTGGCGTTTGAACAACGTTATCTGCCCTATGCTGGCGGCCCGGTTCACTACGTCGGCATCGACAGATAGTGTTCGGGCCGTCAGCCCCAGCTGATCAAGGGCCAACTGGTAAAAAGGGGCCAGTTTATGCCCGCCACACAACAGCAACAACTCGTTGGTGCTGTCAAGAAGGGAACCCAGTTCGGCACCGATCAGCAAGCCGCTTAAAAACAAGGCGTTTTCTACCTGGCTATACTGACTGAATAACTGGTTGGTACGCACCCGAAACAGGCTCTGAGTGAGGGGTACGGTGTGAATACGGGCCTGCGCCACGCCATTCTGAAAGGCCTGCAACTCCCGGTCGGTCTGGGGAGGATGCCCTGGCCAACGGGTTGAATCTCTCAGAATACTGTGGTTGAGTAACAGGGCGAATAACTCGCCCGTCATGAAGGTGTCGAAGTGGACCAACTGCCGGTTTTGGATATATAGATGTTTGGCGTGCGTACCGGGAAAGATACCGATTATATTCTGGGTAGCAGGTACGGGCAGGTGCGGTAGGGCCATCAGGCCAATGAGCTGCGTTTCTTCTCCACGCATGACGTCATGTTCGCTTCGGACGCCCGAAATTAACAGTATGTCATGTTGAAAATCGTCCCGATGGTTGAGCCTGCGAACGCTGGCCTGGCTACCATCCACGGCGAAGGGCAGGCTGGCGTATGGCACCTCGGTCAGGCCAATCGACGATGAAACCATACCCGAAATAACCAGTGGCACCCCCGTTAGGTCAATGGACAGTTGCCTTTCGAGCCGGTCGATCTGCCGGTGTAGCTCCGCTCTGAAAAAGGTCTCCCGTGCACCCGGTGTGGCAGCGGTTTGCCAGGCTGTAAACGTATCCGCCACGCCCGTGTCGGCAAAAATTTCGCCGAGACAGACGAGGTCGTTCGTGTTGATTAATTGCAGGCGAAACGACGAAGTCCCCCAGTCGCAGCAAAGCAGGTAGCTATCGGTCGGTCTATCCGTCACTTTTATTTCTTTTGGTATCATTTGGCCAATGGTTATTGTAGCGCAAAGGCCACGTATGTACCGCCCGCTTTCAGGCCGTAGCGGTTGCCTCCGCAGGCAATGGCCACATACTGCCGCCCCTTTACGGCGTAGGTAATGGGCGTGGCAAAGCCCCCGGCGGGTAGTTTGTACTCCCAGACTACGCGGCCGGTTTTCCGGTCAAAAGCCCGCAGTTTCTGGTCGTAGGTGGCGGCAATGAACACCAGCCCCCCCGCCGTGACTACCGGCCCGCCGTGGTTTTCGGTACCGGTTGTGGGTACGCCTTTGGCCGCCAGTTCGGGGTATTCGCCCAGCGGTACCTGCCAGCGGTATTCGCCCGTGTTAAGGTCAATGGCATTAAGCGTACCCCATGGTGGCTTAATGGCTGGGTAGCCATCGGCGTCGCGAAATTGTTCGTAGCCGTTGTTGAGGTAGGGCGGCACGTAGGGAAATTCGGCGGTGGAGGGGGTGGTGGCGGCCCGGCTCAGGGCGTGTACATCGTCGGGGTTGGTTTCGGTTTTCAGCAGGTAGCTAACCAGTGCTTCTCGGTCGGCGGCAGGCAGGTGGCTGAACGCAGGCATCCGGCCCTGGCCCTGGGCCAGGATAGTTTGTAGCTGCTGTCGGCTCAGGCGTTTGCCCACATCGGTCAGGTTGGGATAGGCCTGCGGGGTGCTGGCGGGTGCTTTGCTTTGGCCCGGCACAGCGTGGCAAACGGCGCAGTTGGCGTTGAAAAGCGTTGTACCCCGCGTTAGGGCCGCGCCGTTGGGTTGTTGGGTGTTCCGCATTTTAAGCCACCAGAGCATATTGTTGCTGTTCACGTAAAAAACGCCCTCGGGGTCGGCGGCCGTACCGCCCCATTCGGCCCCTCCACCAATGAAAAACACCAGCGAGCCTTTCTCGCTGGGGGGCAGAAACTTGTTGCCGCCCTGGCTGTTCCGAAAGCGTTCGAGCGCGAAGGCGCGTGCTTCGGGGGTGCGGTTGGTCAGCAGCGCTTCGGTCACGTGCTGGTAGGCAAAGGGCGCGGGTTTGGTGGGTATGGGCTGCGTGGGCCAGGGCTGTTCGCCGGGCAGGGCCGGGGTTGTTTGCACGGGGGTTTCCTGCACCGGAAAGAGCGGCCTGCCCGTTTCCCGGTCGAAGACAAACACGTAGCCGTCTTTGGTAGCCTGCACCACCGCATCAATTCTACGGAGCTTTCCGTCGGGGCCGGGTTGCGTTACGGTCAGCAGGTTGGGCGGGCAGGGCATATCGCGGTCCCACATGTCGTGATGAATAGTCTGAAAATGCCAGATGCGTTTGCCGGTGCGGGCATCGAGGGCGATAATACAGTTGGCAAAGAGGTTTTTGCCCGCCCGCGCCCCGCCATAGAAATCGACCGAGGGCGAGCCGGTGCCGGCGAAGACCATACCCCGTTTTTCGTCGACTACCAGCCCGGCCCAGCAGTTGGCGCCACCCAGTTTGCGGTACGCGTCTTTCGGCCAGGTTTCGTAGCCATATTCGCCGGGCAGCGGAATGGTATGAAACGCCCAGGCTAATTTTCCGGTACGCACGTTGAACGCCCGAAGCGTACCCGGTGCGGCATCGCCCCCTTCGGAAAGAGCCGAACCCACAATAAGCAGGTCATCATATATAACGCCGGGTGTGGTATTGTGTACCGTCAGGTTGGCCAGGTTATGCCCAAGCGTGGCAGAGTCGCCCACGCCTTCGTGTAAATCTACCGTTCCGTTCGTACCGAAATCGGCAATCAGCTTGCCCGTTTCGGCATTTACGGCGTAGAGCCACTGCCCGGACGAGTACAGAATTCGCTTATCGGGGCCGTCGGTCCAGTACGTAATGCCCCGCAGTGGATGGAACCGGGGCTTTTTGGTGGGGTCGGAATGGGGGTTAAACTGCCAGATTTGCGTACCCGTAGCTGCATCAACGGCGAAGAGTTTATGGCGGGGGCTGGTGCCGTACAGGATACCATCGACCACAATAGGCTGGCACTGTATGTCGCGGGTGGGGCTGTTGGGGTCTTTGTTTTCGCCAGTGTCGTAAGACCAGGCCAATTGCAGGTTTTTAACGGTTTGGGTGTTTATCTGGGTCAGGGGCGAGTAGCGGTTACCGGCTGGATTACCCCCGTAAGCTGGCCAGTCCTGCCGGTTAGGAACTGGGTCTGGTTCGTAGTGAAAAGCCAGCCCTAAACTGGTTAGCAGCAGCGCAGCCGCAACTAATAGCCGATATGCAGCATTGTTCATGGCGTAATTGTTTCGTAAAATTCGTAGTTGATTTGCCAGCACACCGTCTCGCCAGGCGCGACTTTCAGGCGAATATACGGCTCCGGGCAGGACGTAGTGACGCAGGCCCAGAAAACAAGTTTTTCTAATGGCTGATTGGCGGTGGCCCGAAGGCTGGCCCCAGTTTTCAGGTTTTCGATGCGAATATCATACGAATCGGACGTTGGACCAAAGCCCTGTAATCCCGCGCTATAGACATTTTCGTTTTTGGTCAGATTGCGGGTGTAGGTCAGGCTTTTGCCGGTTGCTACGATGGTTGTGCCAAAACCTTTTCCCTCGCCCGAGACCGCAAACGGAAACCGAATGGCCACGGTCGGCCCGGTAAGTTGCTGATCTATTATCCAGAAATTGTGATTATAGACGCTGGTTTCGATAGATTTGTGGCCGGTATTTTTCAGCCGATGCTCCAGTACCAGTTCGGGTTTGCCGTTGGTAAGTTTGACGGTTTTGGTGTACTCATAGGCGTAGCCATCGGGGCTGGTTAGTTCGTGGGTAAATACTACCGAATTCTTCCGCGTTTTTACCGACCGTTTTCCGTAGTCAACCACGGCATAGGGCATGGCAAAAGAATACGGTTTGTCATCAGGTTTTCGGAGTATGCCTACGCCAATTTTCACGAAGGTTTTGCTGGGTTTCGCTTCGGCAAAACCCAGCGGCATAAACTCTTCGGCGGGGCCGTTAATGGCATCGTGCGTGTAGGGGTTATAGTGTTCAAACCAGGGCTGCACGTAGCTATGTCCCTTGTAATCAAGGCTTTTAAACGCCCCCGCCCAGTCGAAGCGCGTACCTCGGTAGTAGCCCTGCGCGGTATCTGGCAGGTACAGGGTAGTTTGCACCAGGCCGTTCGAGAGCGTGATTTGGGGCGGTTCGGCGGTGGGCCGAAACAGCAAAAACAGCCATAAAAGAAATAGATTCATGAAAATTATCGTTGCGTTTTAC
>JBBRUB010000363.1:0-4767 GCA_038248175.1 Cytophagales bacterium
CCGGCCTGTTGCAGTTGCTGCGCCAGCGCGTGGCCAATGCCCGAACTCGCGCCAATGATGAGGATGTTTTTGTCGTTCATAGTTAGTGTAAAAAAATGGCGGGTTCCGGCTTTTGTAAGCTGGTACCCGCCGTTGTAAAGTATCCGTTGACCTAAATTGTTACGTTCGAGCAGCCAATGTAGCGTAGAAACTCCTGGCGGGTGGCATCTTCCTCAAACTTACCGCCGTACGCAGCCGTAATCGTCGAGCTGTTTATGTCGTGTACACCGCGCGTAGAAACGCAGAGGTGTTTGGCATCCACGATAACGGCAACGTCTTCAGTTTCCAGTACCTTCTTGAGTTCGTCGGCAATCTGGACCGTCAGGCGTTCCTGCACCTGCGGGCGTTTGCTGAAATACTCCACAATCCGGTTCAGCTTCGACAAACCAATCACTTTACCACTCGAAATATACGCGATATGCGCTTTGCCAATGACGGGTACAAAGTGGTGTTCGCAGTAAGTCTGCACCAGAATGTCTTTCTCAACAAGCATCTCGTTATAGCGAAACTTGTTCTCGAACAGAGTGGGCAGCGGCTTGTTGGCCGGATCGAGACCCCGGAAAATTTCGGTCACGTACATCTTGGCCACGCGCCGGGGCGATCCTTTCAGACTATCGTCGGTAAGGTCGAGGCCCAGAATGCCCATGATTTCGCGGAAGTGTTCTTCGATGAGGTCGATCTTGGTGTCGTTGTCCAGGTCGAAGGCATCGGGGCGCATGGGCGTGTCGATAGCAGCCGCGCCGTGTTCATCACCAATGTCATCAATGAGTTGCTCATCGTGATTGTGGCCATTGTATTGGTTACCGTTCATATTTTTTCCGTTATGCGGGACGCCATCAGGCAGGGTATTCAACGAAGTTCCGTTCGGTTTCATAAAGTCTTATTTTCAGGGTCAGGCTCTCGCTCAACTGGGTACGTAAAATGTTGTAAATAACGATGGCAATGTTTTCGGCAGACGGGTTCAGGTCGGCGAACTCCGCCGTATCCAGATTCAGGTTTTTGTGATCGAACCGGTCCGTAACATGTTCTTTAATGACATCGCCCAGAAACTTCAGGTCAATAACATAGCCTGTTTCAGGATCGACTTCTCCCGTAACCTGCACAATCAGGTCGTAGTTGTGGCCGTGATAGTTGGGGTTGTTACACTTTCCATAAACACGGGTGTTCTTCTCGTCCGACCAGTTTGGGTTGTTCAGCCGGTGAGCCGCGTTAAAATGTTCCTTCCGAAACACGGTAACGCGTGGCGCACTGGTCTGCCCGGCGGCAGCATCCCCAGCGGGGTAATTTTCCATAATATGTGAATCGAAAAACGGTTCGATCAACCTGTCGTTACAAAGTATGTGTACAACACAGGCAGACGGCAGGGCGTGGAAGTGTAAGGCCCGTTAGTATGCAAATGGCAGGTAAATAACCCGCTCAGGGAGTATTCTGTTCATCCTTTTCTAAAAAAGATTAAACAAAGCACTCGCCCCTCTATCTATAACATACCCGTTTGTTGCTTTGTTCCGTAGCCGTCAGAACGTAACATTTCCGGTCTTCAGCGGTTATGCTTCGCCGGGGCGTTTCTTCGGCGGGGCGTTTCCCGGTACCAACGTATATGGCGCGGACGACATGCCGAACGTTGATCTGCTCATTCTCTCGCACGACCATTACGATCACCTCGATTACGAAACGGTTGTTAAACTTGCGCCGAGGGTAAAGCAATTTTACACCGCTCTCGGCGTAGGTGCGCACCTCGAACGCTGGCGTATCACACCTGGCAGGATCAGTGAATTTGACTGGTGGGATACGCAAGCGCTGGCCGACGGTATCCGGCTTACGGCAACGCCGGCACGGCACTTTTCGGGCCGGGGCCTAACGCGCGGAAAAACACTCTGGACATCGTTCGTGCTGGAATTGCCCGGCAACACGCCTGATACCGGCTACAAACTGTTTCTGGGTGGCGATTCGGGTTACGGTACGCACTTCCGCGACATCGGCGCGAAATACGGCCCCTTCGATCTGGCCATGCTGGAATGCGGGCAGTACAATGCCGACTGGCCCAATATCCATCTGTTTCCCGAAGGGGTGGTTACGGCGGGGCAGGAGTTGCGGGCAAAAACGGTGCTGCCGGTACACTGGGGCAAGTTTGCGCTGGCGTATCATACCTGGAACGAATCCATCCAACGGATCACCAAACGCGCCGGTGAGGCCGGTCTGGCCATTACTACGCCAAAAATTGGCGAGCCGGTTGTCATTGGGCAACCTTATCCTGGGAGCGTTTGGTGGTAGTAGTTGGGTAAAATCGTTTATTTGCGAACGATAACCTTTTTCCGATATGCCTTTTCCGTCTCCTACCCGTCGCCAGTTTATCCGCACAGCCGCGCTGACCGGCGCAGCGGCATCCGTTTTGCCAACCATCCTGACCCACGCCAAACCCGTGGCCGATAAAGTTCGGCTGGGATTCATTGGCGTTGGCGAGCGGGGACGCAGCCACATCCAGCAGGCCCTGTTGCGCAGCGATGTCCAAATTCCGGCCATTTGCGACATTGATCCCGACAGCATCCGTAAAACGAACGGCATGATCGAGAAAGCCGGTCATGCAAAGCCTGAAACGTACAGCAACGGTCCCGAAGCGTTTTTACAGATGCTGAAACGTACCGACCTCGACGGCGTTGTGATTGCCACGCCCTGGGAGTGGCATGTGCCGATGGCCGTAGCCACCATGAAAGCCGGGAAGTATGCCGCCGTTGAAGTGTCAGCTACGGTAACACTACAGGAGTCGTGGGATTTGGTCGATACGTCGGAGAAAACCGGGATGCCGTGCATGATCCTGGAAAATGTCTGCTACCGGCGCGATGTGCTGGCGGTGCTGAACATGATCCGGCAGGGTATGTTCGGCGAAATGACCTACGCCCACTGCGGCTATCAGCACGATCTGCGAAACATCAAATTCAACGATGGTAAGGGGCATGGTGTGGGAGCCGAGTTCGGCAAAAACGCCTACTCAGAAGCCCGCTGGCGTACGCAGCACTCCGTTGACCGCAACGGCGATTTATACCCCACACACGGGCTGGGACCGGTAGCGCACTGGCTCAACATTAACCGGGGTAACCAGTTTGTCAGGCTCACGAGTATGGCCACCAAAAGCCGGGGGCTGCACAAATACGTAGTTGACAAAGGTGGCAAAGACCATCCGAACGCTAACGTCAATTTCAAACTCGGCGATGTGGTCACGACCATGATCGAGTGCGCCAATGGTGAAAACATCGTGATCATGCACGATACCAACTCACCCCGTCCCTACTCGCTCGGCTTCCGGGCGCAGGGTACCGAAGGCATCTGGATGGACGATAACGACATGATCTATCTGGAAGGCGGTCCGTCGCACGGAAAGTCACCCAAAACGCACTCGTGGGAGCCGTTTGCCCCATATCAAACCAAATACGATCACCCCCTCTGGAAACGGCATGGCCAAACGGCAGAGAGTGGCGGACACGGCGGCATCGACTTTTTCGTGCTGCGGGCGTTTATCGAAGCCGTCAAATCCAAAGGCCCCGTACCCATCGACGTCTATGACGCAGCCGCCTGGAGTGCCATCAGCCCGTTATCGGAGCAGAGCATTGCGGGCAACAGCAAACCCATCGACATCCCTGATTTCACGCGCGGCAAATGGAAAACCAATCCCCCCATTTTTGGCCTGACAGACAACTTCTAACCCGAACGGGCGGCTTCCTGGTATGCCTTTATACAGATACCTGCTACTGAAAACCTGCACAAATTCAGGTTAACAAAAAACAGTCAGAGAACTACATCACCATAGTTCCCTGACCGTTCGCGCAATTATGTGTGGATAGAAGCAGACCTGCTGCCTTGTATCACTAAGGTACCGCGTCTGTTTACCGATTTTACACGAGGTGCAACAGCTCTACCCTTTTTTCGCACCAACCCGTACACATGCGCAACGAACGGATTATCATACAAAAATGGGGACTTATCACGTACTCATCTTAACTGTATTGATGCGTTGAATCAGGGGATACCGAACGCAAGTTTACCGGCACTGATGATACCCGCGCCCGTTTCGTAAATCACGCTCTTTGCGCGTGCCGTGTAGCCGGGAGAGATCGTGACCTTGTTTGCTGCCTTGATAGTGACGACATCCGTAAAGACCGGAACCCGACCGCATGACCACACGCTTACGTCGTTCCAGTTTCCGGTTTTCAGCGTGTGCATCTGCGTACAGGCTATAACTACCGGTTTTGAAACGTCACTGTAGTTACTGCAAGCGTTTGTTGTTCTCAACACCACATTATATGTTGAAGCCTGACCAGAGTACAATTTTATTGGACTAAACTTGGTATCCGACGTACCATCACCAAAATTCCACGAATACTGATTTCCGTTGCTCGACGTATTCGTAAACGTTACCGTGTTTCCAGAGACAGCGAAGGTAAAATTGGAAACAGGATTTGGAACCGTTGAAATGGGTACACTATTTGATGTTGCGGAACAACTGCCGTTCGTGATTAGCACCTTATAATTACCCCCTGTATTCACGTTGTACGCCTGGCTTGTAGCCCCGGGAATTACTACATTGTTGTTATACCAGACGTAGTTTTGACCGCTGGAAGCGGTGAGGAAAAGCGTGGTATTCGGGCAAATAGAACTGTTTAATGGAGAAACAGTTGCCACTACTGCATTACTCGACGTTTGAATATCAACACTTTTCTTGACAGAACAGCCACC
>JBBRUB010000364.1:0-4732 GCA_038248175.1 Cytophagales bacterium
AATCGTAGAGCAACCGCCCAATGAGCGTACTCTTGCCGTCGTCAACCGACCCGGCGGTTATAAATCTAAGAAGGTCCATTAGTTAATTGTGAGTGAGCGAATGAGTGAATGATAGAATATTTCCAGGATACACATTGAGACCTTCTATCATTCACTCATTCACAATTATTAAAAATACCCGCCTTTTTTGCGGTCTTCCATGGCGGCTTCGCTGAGTTGGTCATCCATGCGGGTTTCGCCCCGTTCGGAGATGCGGGTGGCCTGAATTTCGGCAATAACGGCGTCGAGCGTAAACGCCTGCGACTCCGAAGCCGCCGTGCAGGAAATGTCGCCAACGGTGCGGAACCGGACGGTGCGGGTTACAATCTCGTCGCCGGATTCGGGTTTGATGACGCCCCCGGCGGTAGCCATGAGTTTGCCGTCGCGCACGAGCAGTTCGCGTTCGTGGGCGAAATAGATGGGCGGCAGTTCGATTTTTTCGCGCCGGATGTAGTTCCAGACGTCGAGTTCGGTCCAGTTGGAGATGGGGAATACGCGCACGTTTTCTCCCTTATGAATCCGGCCATTGTAGAGGTTCCAGAGTTCGGGCCGTTGTCGTTTGGGGTCCCACGAGCCGAACTCGTCGCGCACAGAAAATACGCGCTCTTTGGCCCGCGCTTTCTCCTCATCGCGACGTGCCCCACCAATGCAGGCGTCGAAGGCAAATTCTTCGATGGTCTCCAGCAGCGTAAAGGTTTGCAGGCCGTTGCGGGTGGCGTTGCGGCCCGTTGGTTCTTTCAGACCCTGCCGCTCAATGGTGTCTTCTACGTAGCGCACCACAAGCTGCTCGCCAATGCGTTCGGCCAGGGCATCGCGGTAATCCAAGGCCTCCTGAAAGTTGTGGCCCGTATCGATGTGTACGAGTGGAAAGGGAAACTTGCCGGGCCGGAACGCTTTCAGAGCCAGATGAACGAGCGTAATCGAGTCTTTGCCGCCCGAAAACAGCAGCGCGGGCCGTTCAAACTGCCCCGCTACTTCGCGCATAATATGAATCGCTTCCGATTCGAGTTGATCTAAATAATCCAGTGCCATGTCTTTTGGCCCATCAGGGCTTAAATGCTTCTTCGTGTGTGTGCAAGCCACACTCTTTTTTGCTGTTATCTTCCCACCACCATCGGCCCGCCCGGAAATCTTCGCCGGGTTGAATGGCGCGGGTACAGGGCTGACAGCCTATGCTGACAAACCCCCGGTCGTGCAGTGGGTTGTATGGTACGTTGTGGTCGTGAATGTACTGTTTTACCTGCTCAAAACTCCAGTCCATAAGCGGGTGAAACTTGATGAGATCGTGGGCCGGGTCGGGTTCGAGCTGGATCATGGTCTGCCGGTTGGCCGACTGCTCGGCGCGGATGCCCGTGATCCAGATTTTCTGCCCTGCCAACGCCCGGTTCAGCGGCTTGATTTTACGAATGCCGCAGCATTCTTTGCGATTCTCGACGGAGTCGTAAAAACTATACGGCCCCTTGCTGGTCATCAGCCGTTCAACGGCGGTTTGCTCCGGGAAGTACGCGTCGATGGTGGTGCCGTAGCGGGCGTTGGTTTTTTGCCAGACCGAATACGTCTCTGAAAACATCCGGCCCGTATCGAGCGTAAAAATCCTGATTGGGATGTCGTTGGCCAGAATCATGTCGGTAATGACCTGATCTTCGTAACCCAGCGACGTCGAGAAAATGACCTGACCGGGAAATAGTCCGGCCAGTTTTCGCAGGGCGTCAACTTCTGTCAGGCCCGCGAGTTGTTCGGTCAGGTCGGCGAGGGTGGGGTTGGATGGTTTGGCTATCATGATTTTTGTCTTCCCAAGTGTATAAATCTGATAAACAAAGCGGTAAGAATGCTGATAATGAAGTGGCCGTAAAAGAAAAGTAAGCCGAATATGGCTACCCCCCAGCCATCAGAAGCATTGCGTGTCAGGTAGGTAATCAATAGTGTATATATCAGAATCAAACTCAAATTGACAAATGCGTACTGCTTAAAATACCACCAATGTAGCAGCAGAACGAAGCTGCCAACAAAGATGCCAGGTAGCAGAAATAGTGCGGCTTGATAAAACAAAACCATTGTATCTAATTCTGATTTTTCAAAACAACAACCTTCCCCGTCTTTGCTGACTGCCGGGCGGCATCTAAAATTTCGACGACGATGAGGTTATTTTCCAGCGAAGTCAGTTCGTCAGGTTTGGTCTTTCCGTGTATCAAATCTGCGAAATAGGCAAACGGGTCCTTGGCGGGTGCGTCGGCTTGTGTGGCGTTATCGGCACGTTCGGTTTTGTCACCCTTGAGCCGGACGGTCATCCGCGTACCGTCAATGGTTTTGGCGTAGCCGGTCTGGCCATAGACCTCCATGTCTTTGCGGGCGAACGGCCAGTTCCACGACCCCTGAATGATGGTCTGCGTTTCGGGGTAGGTCAGGACAATCGTGGCTTCGTCGTCCACTTTTGGATAGATGTCCGGCTTGATTTGCTGCGTCACGGCCATGACCGACAAAGGGCGTTGGTTGTGCATCAGCCACGTACTGAGGTTGGCCCCGTAACAGCCAAAATCGAACAGCGCACCGGCCCCGTTCTCGACAGGGTCGGTGAGCCAGACCAGAAATTCGGGCATGACGCCAATCTCTTTCGGGCCTTCGTGACCGTCATGCACCACAATCTTGCGCAGGTCGCCGAGGGCGTTACGTTCCGATAGGGCGTAGGCTTTGTGGTTACTGCCATACCAGGTGGTTTCGTAATTGGTGAGTAGTTGAATACCGTGTTTTTGGGCCAGTGCGGCCATTGCTTTCGCATCGGCGTAGGTCGTGGCCAGGGGCTTTTCAACCATGACGTGGATGTTGCGCGGGGCGCAGGCGTCAACCGTTTTTTTATGGTTAACAATTCGCCGGAAGTCTGTTACGGCTTCGGGTTTGGTCTTGTCGAGCATTTCTTCCAGCGTAGCGTAAACCAGGCTCATTGGAAAGTTGAACTGCTTTGAAAAGTGTTCGGCCAGTTCGCGGTTGGGTTCGGCAATACCCACAATCTCAACGTCGGTTTGACTGGCTTCGCGAAACCCTTTATTCAAAATACCATACACGTGCGAATGCTCCATACCCACAACGCCAATACGCAGCGGCTTTTTGGGCGCGGTTTGGGCGGTGACGATGTTTGACAACAGGCTACCTGTTAACAAACAATAGATTAAGATTTTATTCATACGTTTCATTCACGCTTGTAAGCACTTTTCGGTATAAGTCTTCACTCGTCCTGAAGTCAGTCAATCTTATTTTGTCAATGAGTGGTCTGAGCGATGGCACAAAACCCATTGCTTTTGCACGAACTAAAATCCCCAGCGTACCCATAAATGCAAGGTCAAGTGACCGTGCCAGCTTTTTTGCCTTACCATCATCCGGAATCAATAAACAGTCAGGTATATCTTTCGCTAAAGCAATCACACTTATTTCACCTGGATCGGCTAAGTTCATTAGCGATAGTAGATAGGTTTGGTCTATTACATTCCGAATTTCTACCCACTGTGGGAGAGGAATGCCAAATTCATCGGCTACTGTTTGCGTGGTATAGACATTACGGAAGCATTGCCGCAACAAGTCCAGCGCGCCAATCTTTTCGAACAGAATGAAGCAGGATGTATCGGAAACAACGGCATCAGTATTCGAGGGCGACTTTGATATCATGTTCCAGATCCTCTACTGAGTAGTTAAATATGCTAAACCCAAACCGCCCCATGATTTCCATGTAAGCCCGTTTACTGATACCAACAATCTGGGCCGCCTGACCGAGCGTTACTTTACCTTTCTCGTACAACTGCCCGGAAAGAAGCATCTTGGCTTCAAACTCATCCAGGTCGAGCATGTCGGGTAAGTTAATGGTTAGTGTTTTCATTGTATTACGTGTTTACGGGTTTGTAGTCGGGTCAATCCAGATTACGTCAAGGAATTGGCCGTGTAGATGGTTGAAATCTTTATCGGTGGTAATCAGCGAAGCACTAAGCACTGACGCTGTTGATGCTATCCACAGATCGTTTTTACCCATATTTCGGGTTGATGCCCCAATTGAACGACCAACCAGTCTGTTCTGACTAAATGCATCAATGTCAGCATACCGCTGAATTACATCATCGTCGTTGATGTCAGCAATGGCAAACTCATTCAGTATTTGATTGAGCTGGTTGATCCGATTTTCTCCCCAGCCGTTTTGGCGGGCTATTGACCAGACCTCGCCCACTGTTACAACCGCAATAAATAAATCGTTTGTATCCGTTAAACTCAAGATTGATGCTGTATGCAGTTTTCATGATTATTGTGGAGAATACCCAGCAGGATATTCGTATCAAGGAGATACCTCATTTGCCAATTTGAGCGACAAGTTCCTCCCAGGATTCCTGAATATCCATTTCCTTGGCGATTTCCCGAATTCTCTTTAAATCTGTGGGTTGTTCAGGAAACCGGGTACCCTGAGGAATTATCCCCGCTGGCATACCCGCCAGTTTTATCTTGAAATACGTTGGTGCCAGTTCGGCCAGCGATGCGGCCTGTTTGAGCGACAGACTGCCTTTCTCGTATAAAGCACGGGCCATTTCCCAGCAGGCTTCTGCGGGGTCGGCATCGTCAGGAAGTCTAACAGTTAGTGTTTCCATAGCAATGGCTTTTTTAAGATAACGACCTGATACTGAAAAGCATTCAGCTTACACCCGTTCCTGTAACACCTCCG
>JBBRUB010000365.1:0-4727 GCA_038248175.1 Cytophagales bacterium
GAGACGGTCAGGTTGCCGCTGCTGCCGCCGGCCCGGTCTTTATACCAAAATGCCGAAGGTCGTAGGCTCCAGCCCCAGTGTCTGCTTTGTTTAGGCCTGTATGTCCAGCCTAACGCCGTCTCGACCGCGTACATCGCCACCGACTCGGCTGGCACACTGACCCGAAGCGTGTTGCCTTTGCCGTCGGTGTAGGCGGTTTTTGGGGTCATAAGCCGTAGCCAGCCTACACCTGCCAGCACGGTTTTGGTAAACCCGCGTTTGCCTGTGTGCTGATAGCCCGTTTGCGGAATTACAAACAGCGCCTGCTGCAAACTGCCCCGGCTGTAGTACCCGGCACTGCCACTCACCAGCCATTGGTGCGTTTTGGTGAGGGTGTCGCCCCGTTTCATCACCTGCCGGTTGTGGGCAAACAGGGCGTAATCGGCAGAGGCCCTCACCCCCGGTGTAGTGATCGTTGGGCCAAAATACCCCAACCGAAATTGAATGGGCGTTTGCGCCCGTATCAGTGCAGGCATGAGCAGGAAAACGAGCAGAAGTGGTTTCATGGAATTACCGGCTGTTGCGTTGCGTTGGAAGCATCGTTTGTTTCTGCCCTAAAACAAACGATGCCTGCCCGCTCAAAAAAACCGTTTCTGCCGGACGTGGGGAAAAATCGGCTGAACATGGGAGTTTTCCCGATATATGTCAGTCGGCCAGCAGGTCAATCAGGCGTTGGTTGATGTAGTATGTGGTTCGGCCCGTTTTGACCGGGTTTAGTACACCGCTTTCGGCCAGGCGTTTCAGATAAATAGCGGCTGTCTGACGGGTGGCTATCTTGTGCTGTTCGAGCAGTTCTATCTTCAGATAAGGTATCGCAAACATGAGCCGCAGCAAATCCGGGTTGTATCGACTGCCCAGCACTTGCCGGGTTTGCCGTTCGAGTTCCTGCATCAGGGTCAGCATTCGGCGAATTTTGCTGGTGGTCAGTTGCGCCGTATCCCGAATGCCATTCAGCATGAAGACAATCCAGTCCTGCCAGTTTTGCTGTTCTGTTACCTGCCGCAGCAGTCGATAATAATCACTTTTATACGAATTAATGTAGCGGCTCAGATACAGTACGGGCTGGGGCAGGAGTTGCTGTTGTACCAAATAAAGCGCGTTCAGAATACGTCCGGTACGTCCGTTTCCATCGGCAAAGGGGTGGATGGCTTCAAACTGATGGTGTATAAGAGCCAATTTTATAAGCGGGTCAGGGCCATTGGGCTGATCTTCGTTGATAAATTGCTCCAAAGCCGCCAGTTTTTGCCGAATCACATCTTCGCAGCAGGGTGGCGTATAGACAACCACTTTACTAACGTCGTTGCTGAGGGTAGTTCCCGGTACGTTTCGTACACCCGCCCGGTTCTGCTTTAGCGTCTGTACAATATCGACAAACGTGTTGGTTGTCAGCAGATCATGTTGCCGCTGCATCCGGTCGAGACCCACGTAGAGTGCTTCCCGATAATTCAGAACCTCTTTTGCCGCCGACGATACCGGGGCTGAATCGGCAATGGCGCGATAGAGTTCGTCCTGTGTCGTTACAATATTCTCGATAGCAGAACTGTCTTTACTTTCCTGTACAACCAGCGTATTGATAAGAATAGACGGGTCTGGCAGGGAAGCGCACAAGCCATTTAACTCACCAAGATGCCGCGATGCCTGCGTCAGGGCCAGTACGATATCAGGATGATGTAAGTTAATTGCCGGTGGTAGATCTGGTAAATCGTTGTAAGGTAATAGCGGGTTATAAACCATGTTAATGTTAGATATTTTCACAAATATAACATAACAGCTGAGTCTATGTTAAGCTACTTAACATTAACTACCTGTTTATGTTAAATTTATCAACAATATTAACATGAAATACAGCTTGCATCTACGCATCTACTCTTCTTCCACATTCCCCGCGCCGAGTTCGGCGAAGAGCGTCTGCCAGTATTGCGTAACGGCGGGGTTGTTTTCGCGGGCCGATGCGTTGGGGGCAAAGGGCAGCACCATCGTGATATCGGGCGCGCCGATTGCGTAGCGGCTGAGCTGTTTGGCGTCGGTTTTGGCCCATTCGTCGGCCTGGGCGGTGCTTTTGGGCGGGGTTTTCTGGAAATCGCGCCGGTCGTCCCGTGCGCCAGCCCTGGCCGGTACACTCTCGATCATGTCGCTGAGGTAATAGGCTTTCACCGTCATACCGCTTTCGTTGGCTTTCTCCAGCACAGGCAAACTCGCCCAGATGTCGGTACGCTGGCTGGACGCGCCGGTGTTCTGCGCGTAGAGTTGTTGCAGCACCCGCTTTCGGATACCGGCTTTCTCGCGATTGAGTAGCAGCGAAAACTCGGTTTCGGCGGCTTCGCGGTCGGTAGGGCTGGCGGCAGAGACGTCTTCCATTTCGGAGCGAACCGTTACGGTCAGGGCGCGGGCTTTGCTGGTGTTTTCGTGGATGAAATACACGTCTAAGCGGTCGCCCTGCTGGTGGATGTTTTCATCAATAATTGCGTCGATGGCTTTCCCGTACTTCTCAGCTATAAACGCATTATCAACGTTGACGCTGCGGGTTTTGTCGATGAAAATCAGCGTGTAGGCTGGGTCTGGAGACTTTGTTTTTTGCTCTGGCGAGCAGGAGGTTAAAAAGTTGGGACACAGAGATGCACAGAGAATACACAGAGATACACAGAGTTTTTCTCTTCCATTCTTCCTTAGTTTCCTCAATAAAACTTTGTGTAACTCTGCGTCTTCTCTGTGCATCTCTGTGTCCCAAAAAAATCATTTCATCAAGTCTGCCCGCAGGGTACTATCTGCCGGGGCGTTGTGGTTCCAGTAATCGGTCTGGATGGTTTTGGTCAGCACGGCGCGGGAGGTCAGCAGGGCGTCGCGGCTACGGTAGGTGTCGGCCCAACCCACGATTTTATGCGGGAAATTTCCCTCAAACACAATCACCAGCGTCCGGGCGTCGGTAGTATATTCAACGGTATAGGCCTGCAGGTTTTTGCCGGGATACAGAACGCCTTCATAAACATCGAGTTTGGTGGTAGCGGGCAGCGGCTCCAGCGTTTTGTGCCGTAGCCGGGTCGCCATCGTGCCGGGAATCAGCCGCACGTCGCCGATGGGTAGTTTGGCGGGGTCGAGCCGGATGCGGTTCCAGAGTTCATCTTCCAGCATCGCTTTCCCGACCGTATAATCTTCATCAACAATTTTCTCGAAATACGACTTCCCGTTGACGGCATAGCCGTTGTTGCGGTAGTTGAGCTGTTGATAGCTATGCCCGCACCAGTCCTGAACCGATGTGCTGACTTTGAGCGTGTTGGGGAAGGAGGAATTGCTGATGGGTGTAAAGACCGACGAAAACAGCGAGTAATCATAAACGCCGGTCACGAATTTACGGGTGATGTTGGTCTTCATCACCGGCACGGCGCGGTCGCTGGGGGCATCGGTTTTTACCTGTTTATCGGTCAGAAAATCTTCGGTTACGAAAATCAGCACCGCTTGGCCGGGGTTCAGCGTGCCGTACTGCGCCTGTTCGAGCCGGTAGTGGTTCAGCTCGGCCTTACCCGCAAACCAATAGGCCGCAAACTCCGCCGACGGTTTATCGACAACGGTGGGCGGATTGGCCGGTTCCTTCTGAAAAATCGTAGCCCGCATCGCAAACGCGAACCCCACCGCCAGCAGCAGTACAATGAGCAGGAAATTCTTCGTGATGGTCTGTTTCATCGAAACCAATTTTTAGTAAGCCCGCACTTTCTCCGCTTCATTTTCCAGCGTCAGCGTTTCCGTCGAGATACCGGATTGGGCATATTTGCCGGCCAAACTGCGCCAGTTTGCTGGAGAATCCATTGTCTGCTCTGGATCAATAGTAATGTAAGGGATGTCTCTGAGCAGACTTATCAGCCCTTCCTTTTTAGAAGCTGTTTGAGTTAATCACTTTGGCCAAAAAAACTCGTCTTTTGCCCTTAGTCTGCGTTACTTTCTTAGCCCGTAGCTACGGCTACGGCCTGCGAAAGTGCCTTGTCTAAGACCAAAATCCTTCGCTTTTTGGCTCAAATCGCTAACTCAAACAGCTTCTTATCTTCGGGTACGTGAATTGTTACAGTTGACATCGTCTTACTATTTTTTGTCAAAGCTACTACCTGACGACGTATCTTGCTGAACAGGTTCTCTGCTAACGCTATAAACAATGTCAAAATTCTTCCTGCTCCGCCCGCTGCTCATTCTTTACTTTGCACTCTTCATTCTTCACGATCTAACCGCGCAAATACCCAAATCCCCCACCCGCGCTGAGGGCGACGGTCCCTATAACCGGCTTATTATCCGGGGTGTTACGCTCATCAACAGCACCGGCGCACCCCCAATTGGCCCGGTCGATATTGTGGTGGAGAAGAATAGAATTGCCCAGATTCGGCAGGTGGGCTACCCCGGCGTGCCCATCGACCCCAAATCGCGCCCGCAACTGAACCCCGGCGATAAGGAACTGAATTGCGACGGCATGTACCTGATGCCCGGCTTCATAGACATGCACGGCCACATTGGCGGGCAGTCGCAGGGGACCCCGGCAGAGTATGTGTTTAAACTCTGGCTCGGTCACGGCATCACCACCATCCGCGACCCAAGCTGCGGCAACGGACTGGACTGGGTGCTGGAACACCGCGCCAAAAGCCTCAAAAGCGAGATTACGGCCCCGCGTATTCTGGCTTATACCGTCTTTGGACAGGGTAGTAAAGACC
>JBBRUB010000366.1:0-4721 GCA_038248175.1 Cytophagales bacterium
ATCGTCTGGGGTATTATCGGCATGGTCGTGGGTCTGATTGCCGCCACGCAGCTGTTTGAACCGGCAGCCAACCTCGGCCAGCCATACACCACGTTTGGCCGTATCCGTCCGCTACACACCAACGCGGTTATTTTTGCCTTTGTGGGCAACGCTATTTTCATGGGCGTGTATCACTCGCTGCAGCGGCTCTGCAAAACCCGGATGTACTCCGATCTGCTCAGCAAGATCAACTTCTGGGGCTGGCAGCTCATCATATTGTCGGCGGTAGCCACGCTGCCCCTCGGCATGACCTCCTCCAAAGAATACGCCGAACTGGAATGGCCCATCGACATTGCCATTACGCTGGTCTGGGTTGTGTTTGGCATCAACATGTTCGGCACCATCATCAAACGGCGCGAGCGGCACCTATACGTGGCCATCTGGTTTTACATCGCCACGTTCATTACGGTGGCCGTGCTGCACGTTGTCAACTCGCTGGCCGTGCCGGTTGGTTTGTTCAAGAGTTATTCGCTCTATGCCGGTGTGCAGGACGCGCTGGTGCAGTGGTGGTACGGTCACAACGCGGTGGCATTTTTCCTGACGACGCCGTATCTGGGGCTGATGTATTATTACCTGCCCAAGATGGCTAACCGCCCCATTTACTCCTATAAACTGTCTATTCTGCACTTCTGGGCTTTGATTTTCCTGTACATATGGGCCGGGCCGCACCACCTGCTGTACAGCTCCCTGCCCGACTGGGCGCAGTCGCTGGGCGTAGTGTTCTCCATCATGCTGATTGCCCCGTCCTGGGGCGGGATGATTAACGGGCTGCTAACCCTGCGCGGAGCCTGGGACAGAGTACGGGAAGACACCATCCTGAAATTCATGGTGGTGGGCCTGACGGCCTACGGTATGGCCACCTTTGAGGGGCCGCTGCTCTCGCTCAAGAACGTGAACGGCATTGCTCACTTTACCGACTGGATTGTGGCGCACGTACACGTGGGTGCGCTGGGCTGGAACGGCTTCCTGACGTTTGCTATTCTCTACTGGCTCATTCCGCGCATTTACCAGACCCCCCTGCACTCGCAGAAACTGCTCAGTATCCACTTCTGGATTGGCACGCTTGGCATTCTGTTTTACGCCATCCCGATGTATATCTCGGGCTTTACACAGGGCCTGATGTGGCAGGAGTTCACGCCCGAAGGTACCCTGCGCTACGGCAACTTCCTCGAAACAACCCTGCGGCTGCTGCCCATGCACCAGATGCGGGCCGCCGGGGGTGCGCTTTACCTGACGGGGGCCATTCTGATGGCGTACAACCTGGTCAAGACCATGCAGGCCGGAACACTGGTTCGTAACGAACCTGCCGAAGCCATGCCGCTGACCAAAAACTACATGCCTACCGGGGGCGATACGTACTGGCACCGCTGGCTGGAACGCAAGCCCATTCCGTTTCTGGCCGCGTCGCTGGTGGTGATCCTGATTGGTTCGCTCATTGAAATGGTACCCACGTTCATGGTGGACAGCAACGTACCAACCATCTCGGCGGTGCAGCCCTATACCGCGCTGGAAGTGGAAGGCCGCGACCTGTATATTCGGGAGGGTTGTGTGAATTGCCACAGCCAGATGGTGCGTCCGTTCCGGGCCGAAACCGAACGCTACGGCGAGTACTCCAAAGCAGGCGAGTTTGTCTATGACCACCCGTTTTTGTGGGGCAGCAAACGCACCGGTCCTGACCTGCACCGCGAGGGTGGCAAGTACCCCGACGCCTGGCACTACCACCACATGAACGACCCGCGCTCCATGTCGCCCGGTTCCGTTATGCCGCCCTACCCCTGGCTGATAACGGACAAACTCGACGTGTCGCAGACGGAGACCAAGCTGAAGGCCCTCAGAAGCGTGGGCGTTCCCTACGAAGACGTGAGCATCCGCTACGCCAACGAAGACCTCGACAAACAGGCCGCAGCCATCAGTAACGTACTGGCCAAAGACGGTATCAAAGTCGGCAAAGACCGCGAAATCGTGGCCCTCATCGCCTACCTGCAACGGCTGGGTACGGACATTAAGAAAATGGAAACAGCACAGAAATAACCCCACCCCCGGCCCCTCCCCAGTAGGGAGGAGAGCAGGCCACCCGGTTTCAATGACGTGGATGCGTCAGTACACCCCTCCCTACCGGGGCCGGGGGTGGGGTAAAACCTCTCAAATCCCATGTTCAAACAATTCATATCCAAACTACCCGGTGCTGACCTGTATATGGTTGGCTCGTTTCTGACCTTTTTCATCTTTTTTCTGCTGGTAGGCGTGTACCTGTGGCTGGCCGACAAAAAGCACATCGACCAGATGAGCCGGATGCCACTCACCGATTCCAGCCCCACCGACGACATCGACTATCAATCATGAACACCACGAATATGCTATTACTGACCATAGACCCGGTTGCTGCGGCAAGTGCGCCAATGTCGGGCGAAGAAATGATCCTGCTGGTGCTGTCTGGTATGCTGCTGATTGGTATGCTGCTGGTAGGTGTAGTGGCGGTCTATCTAATGCTGATTTTGCAGAAGGCTCTCGGCACACAGCCCGTTGTGGTAAAGCCTGTTGATCCCCGCCCACTTTGGATGCGCTTTGCCGGCCTGCAACCCCTGAGCCGCGAAAAAGACATGGTGCTGGAACACACCTACGACGGTATTGCCGAACTCGACAACCCTACGCCCCCCTGGTTCATGGGCCTGTTTTACGGTACCATTGGCATCGCCGTCGTGTATATGCTGGTATTTCACGTGTTTAAAGTTGGCGATCTGCAACTAAAGGAATACAGCGACGAGGTGGCCATTGCCGAAGTAAAGCGGGAGGCTTACATTGCCAAAGTAGCCGGCAATATCAATGAGAATACAGTAGCGTTTGTGCGGGATACCAAAGCGCTGGACGAAGGAAAAGGTCTCTATACCCAGCACTGCGTAGCCTGCCACGGGGCCGAAGGGCAGGGGGGCGTTGGCCCTAACCTCACTGATGACTACTGGCTGCACGGCAATACCATCAAGGACGTATATCGCACCGTTAGCGAGGGCGTAACCGAAAAAGGCATGTTGTCCTGGAAACGGCAGCTCAACCCGCTCCAGATGCAGCAGGTATCCAGTTACGTCCTCTCGCTGCACGGCTCCAGCCCGCCCAACCCCAAAGAACCCCAGGGCGATAAAAAAACGGAAGAGAAAGTAGCTGCCCGATGAGACGATAACGGGAATCCAAAAAACCCCGAAAGGGCAATATCAATAGCCGGGGCATCGCCCCCGGCTAACCTCACTCAACAACCCCGATGAACACACCCGTTGATGATTATTTCCGCAGCCACCTGCCCAATCAGCAGGACGACGGCAAACGCCGGTGGATTTACCCCAAAGCCCCGTCGGGCTGGTTTACGCGCTGGCGGACGGTGGTGGCCGTAATGCTGCTGGCAGCGCTGTTTGCCGGGCCGTTTGTATGGGTGGACGGACACCCGCTGTTTCTGTTCAACGTGCTGGAACGGCGGTTTATCTTCTTCGGCGTTACATTCTGGCCGCAGGATTTTTACCTTGTAGCCATTGGGCTGCTGACGTTTATTGTCTTCATCGTCCTGTTTACAGTGGTCTTTGGCCGGGTGTTCTGCGGCTGGGCCTGCCCGCAAACGATTTTTCTGGAAATGATTTTCCGGAAGGTCGAAGAATGGATCGAGGGCGATTATCACGCCCGGCAGCGGCTCGATGCGGCCCCCTGGACCACCGAAAAAGTGGTAAAGAAAACCGTCAAGCACGTTCTCTATTTTCTGATTTCGTTCATCATTGCCAATACCTTTCTGGCCTACATCATAGGCCGGGATGAGTGGCTGCCACTCATTATTGACAACCCTCTCAATCACCTCGGCGGACTAATGGCCATGCTGGCGTTTACGGCGGTTTTTTACGGTGTGTTTGCCTACATACGCGAGATTGTCTGCACCACCATCTGCCCCTACGGTCGGCTACAGAGCGTAATGCTCGACAAAAACTCGCTCATCGTCGCCTATGATTACATACGGGGAGAGCCACGCGGGAAAATCAAAAAAAATGAGCCGGTTCCGCCCAAAGGTGATTGCATCGACTGCAAACTGTGCGTACACGTCTGCCCCACCGGCATCGACATCCGCAACGGTACGCAGATGGAGTGCGTCAACTGCACCGCCTGTATTGACGCCTGCGACGAGGTGATGGTGAAAATTGACCGGCCCAAAGGACTCATCAGGATGGATTCGCAGACGGGTATCGAAACGCGGAAGCCGTTTCGGATTTCGAGCCGGATTGTGGCTTATTCCATTGTGTTACTGGCGTTGGTGGGCGTGCTGGCGTATCTACTGGTGAGCCGCCCGGCCTTAGACGCAACGGTACTCCGCGCACCGGGACAGTTATTCCAGCGCGAAGCGGGCGGACGTATCTCAAATCTGTATTCGCTGGAAGTCATCAACAAAACCTACAGCAACTTGCCGGTACAGTTCCACGTGGACCAACCCGGCGCAACACTACGCTTTGTACAGCCCCTCGCCAACGTAAAACCCGGCGAACAGGCCAAGACCATGTTCTTTATCTCGATGCCCGAACGCAGCGTTCAGCAGAATAGCACCCCGTTGACAATCGACGTGGTATCAGCAGGTAAAACCGTCAGTCAGCTCAAAACCAGCTTTTTGGGGCCTAACTAATTGTGAATGAGCGAATGAGTGAATCGGTACGCCGGAG
>JBBRUB010000367.1:0-4712 GCA_038248175.1 Cytophagales bacterium
ACCAGATCGAGACACGGATAGAGTTGTTCCAGCGGAATACCGTTGCGCAGACAATAGGCGTGGAGCAGTTTGAAGCCCACGCCACAGCCGCTCAGTTCGTTATACGGGTAGTTGCAGTCGTCGCGTTTGGGGTCCAGCACGGCAACCGCAGCGGGCAGTTCGGGGCCGGGGCGGTGGTGATCGCAGATAATGAAATCGACACCGAGGGCAGCGGCTTCGGCCACGCGGTCGATGGATTTAATGCCGCAGTCAAGCGCGATGATAAGCGTAAACCCGTTTTCGGCAGCCCAGGCAACGCCCTGCGTCGAGATGCCGTAGCCTTCTTTATATCGGTCAGGAATGTAATAGTCAATCTGTTCGTGATATTTTTGCAGAAAGCCATAGACCAACGCGACCGACGTGGTACCATCTACATCATAATCGCCATAGATCAGGATTTTTTCGGGCTGTTCGGGGCGCATGGCCCGCGTCAGCCTGTCCATGGCCCGGTCCATGTCCTGCATCAGAAATGGGTCGTGGAGGGCGGTGATTTCGGGCCGGAAGAACGAGCGGGCTTCGTCGTAGCTGCTTACGCCCCGCTGCACCAGCAGAGCCGCCAGAAACGGACTAACGCCCAGCGAGGTTGTCAGCGATGCAATGGCTTCGCGGTGTTCGTGGGCATCAGGAACCGGTTTGGTGATCCATCGTTTGATGGGTAAGGGGGGCTGGGCTATCATAAATGCAAAATAAAACCGTTTTTAACTGGAAACCATTTCTACTATGCCGCTTTTGATTCTGCTGACAAGCCTTTTTTTTCTGCCCAACCCCGTACATCCTGGCCCTGAAAAACCAAACCTGAAAGTTGACGTCCAGAACGTTCGGGTGCAAAAGGGTTCCGTTCACATTGGTCTCTACCGCAAGTGCGCTGACTTTCCCGACTGTGAACCACTCGAACTCATCATCATAGATGCCAAAGGTAAGCCGATCCAGGCCGCGTTCAGCGTTGACCCCGGCGAGTATGCCGTGGCGATCTATCACGATGAGAACGGCAACGGCAAGATGGACAAGCGAGTGTTCGGTATTCCCAAGGAACCCTACGGCTTCAGCAATAATTTCCGCCCCATTATGTCGGCCCCCAAATTCAGTGACTGCCAGTTCCGGGTTGGTAGCGACGGCAAGAGCATCAGCGTGAAACTGAATTAATTTTCCGTACTTTTGTCCCGCAAATAACATCCCCTGCTATTTGCTATGAGCTTAGACTCCAGTAAGTTTCTTTACGAGGCTCTCACCTACGACGACGTCCTGCTCCTCCCCGCCTATTCGGAGGTTCTCCCGCGCGACACCACGACCGTTACCCAGCTTACCCGTAACATCCGGCTCAACATCCCGCTCATTTCGGCGGCTATGGACACCGTGACGGAGTACACCCTCGCCATTGCGATGGCACAGGAAGGCGGTATCGGTATTATCCACAAGAACATGACTGTGGAGCAACAGGCCGAGCAGGTTCGCAAGGTGAAACGCTCGGAAAGTGGCATGATTATCGACCCCATCACGCTGGCCGAAAACTCGACCCTCGCCGATGCGCACAAGATCATGCGCGAGTTCAAGATTGGCGGTATTCCCATTGTGGACGATGCCGGTAAACTCATCGGTATCCTGACCAACCGCGACCTGCGTTTCCAGCGCAACATGACCCGGCCCGTTACGGAGATTATGACCCGCGACAACCTGATTACGGCCCGCGTGGGTCTCTCGCTCGAAGACGCCGAGAATATTTTGCAGGAGTATAAAATCGAGAAACTGCCCATCGTCGATGAGAATTACAAACTCGTCGGATTAATTACCTACAAAGACATTCTGAAGCGCAAAAGCCATCCCAACGCCTGCAAAGACGAGCTGGGCCGGTTGCGCGTAGGGGCCGCCGTGGGCGTAACGCCCGATTTGCACCGGCGCATCGAAGCCCTGGTTAAAGCGGGGGTCGATGTCATCAGCGTTGATACGGCACACGGCCACTCCAAAGGCGTGATTGACGCAGTGCGGGGCATTAAAACGCAGTTTCCCAACCTCCAGGTTATTGCCGGGAACGTAGCCACCGGCGAGGGTGCCAAAGCGCTGGCCGACGCCGGGGCCGACGCCGTGAAGGTGGGCGTGGGACCGGGCAGCATCTGCACTACCCGCATCATTGCCGGTATCGGAATGCCGCAGCTCACCGCCGTCTATGAATCGGCCAAGGCGTTGCAGGGTACCGGCGTTCCGGTCATTGCCGACGGAGGCATTCGATTTTCGGGCGATATCACCAAAGCCATTGCTGGCGGGGCGAGTACGGTCATGATTGGCTCGGTGCTGGCCGGAACCGAAGAAGCCCCCGGCGAGGTGGTCCTCTACGAAGGCCGCCGGTTTAAGACCTACCGGGGCATGGGATCGGTGGAAGCGATGGAAGACGGCTCGAAAGATCGCTATTTTCAGGACGCCGAAGACGATGTTAAGAAACTGGTACCGGAGGGCATCGTAGGCCGCGTGGCAGTCAAGGGCAAAGTAGCCGAGATTGTGTATCAGATGGTGGGTGGCCTGAAAGCAGGCATGGGCTACTGCGGTGCCGCCGACATCCCGACGCTGCAAACCGCCAAATTCGTCAAGATCACCTCTGCCGGGGTCCGCGAAAGCCACCCCCACGACATCGCCATCCAGAAAGAAGCCCCGAACTACTCAGCCCGGTAAGTTGAAATCTACTACCCCTTACCACCCCTAACCCCCTCTTAAAACAGGAGGGGGCATTTCCGCGAATCCCTTTTTTGGCCCCCTCCTGTTTTAGGAGGGGGTTGGGGGTGGTCGGTTGAAGCTAGTCAGGGTTTAGCGTGGCGCATTTCGAGTCCTACGGCGGTGCGGGGTTTGAAACCTTTCCAGACACCATCGGTGGTTTTTTCGGGTAGCTCGAAATACGGCGCGTAGGCCAGCTTTTTGAGGAGCATCCCCAGAAAAGCGGTCACGAAATGCTGGTTGATGTTGTTGATGCGCCGTTCGTTCCAGGCCGGTTCGGCGTAGCGCAGGTACTCGTCCAGCGGCAGGCCGGGCCGCAGCGACTCAGCCGGGGGCGGGTTGGGCGCTACGTTGTGCCGGGCGTTCAGATACGTGAGCAGGTAGCGGTCAGCGTTTACGGCGCCTTCGTAGATGGCTTTGGTACCCTTTTCGTAGCCCGAAATATCGTCCTGACTACCGGCCACAAACAGCGTGGGCAGGGTCAATCCCGCCAGCCCCTCGGCATCCCACACGCCCCGCTCCATACCCCAGGGCGCAAACGCGATCACGGCTTTGATGCGCGGATCGAGCGACGCTTTGTAGGCGGGGTCGGCGGTGGTGCGGCTGGTGAGGGCGGTGCTGCCGTTGGCTAACTGGCCAAAAAATTTAGCCGCCTGCGGACTATACCCGGCTCCTGCGGCATTAAGGGCACCGTACCCACCCATCGAGTAGCCAATCAGCGCGGTATTGTCGGCATCGAACAGACCGGCCAGAAACGTCCTGCCCGTTTTGGCCCCCAGCTTCCCCATTTCGTTCAGGACAAACAGATCGTCGAGGGAGCGGTTCAGCAGCGTACTGGCAAAGCCGCCCGCATCCTGAAACGTTGACTCCGTATGGTCAATAGCCACCACGACGTAGCCTTTGGAAGCCAGGTTTTCGGTGAGGTAGGTCATCAGATACCGCGAACCAACGTACCCGTGCGACACAATGACCAGGGGATACGCACCAGTTCCGGGATCGGGAGCGGCATCGCGCAGGGCGCGGCCCGCAAAAGAAAACGGAATCAGGGGCCGCTTGGGGTCGTTGGCCGTGCCCATCACCTGCTCGTAGCTGACACTCGCGGCCTCACCCGCCGGGATACGGGCCGGATACCAGACCTCAACTGTGATGGGCCGGTTGTAGCGGGGCGTCTGCCCGTCTTTGGCGTGAAGCACATCCAACTGATCGGGGTTGGTGAGGGCTACGGTGCGTACACCCACGCCATACGCCCCACGCGGAGCCAGTTCGGGAGCGTCTGGCAGCATATCACCAAAAACAAAAGCCGGGACCTCCTGCGCCTGAACGACAGGCGACGTAAGCCCTGCGGTAGATAGCAGAAGTAGGAATACAATTGATCGCATAAAAAGAAATAGTGAATTGTAATGGTGAATTGTTGATTATCAAAGCCTAAAGTAATACGGGCATGCCGCCAATGTTCGAGAATATACCAATTCGACTGTAAATATTTTCGCCCGCTCAATTTTACTATAACGGTTATCGGCTTGGCGATGTGGCGAAAATCGAAGCACAAAACTTCAACTTTACACTATAGTTCAATTGAAAAACTAATCTTGAATTTAGCTCTAAACCCGCCATATTAGCAAACCGATGTTAGTGGCAGTTTTTATTTTTCAGTTTCTTTCTTTTTTTTCTTAAATGTTAGAAATATACTAATTATAAATACTATCAGGTAAAGAAAACCTAATGCTTGATTTCTAAATACAAAATTTTGAAAATCAAATTCTCTAAGCAATGACAAACCTAATATGAATGCCATCATGGCAAAAAAGACATTGAAACCTATTTTATTTTTCATATTTTTAATGTTTTGTTAATTGTTTCGTTCGATAAATTTGCCTGCAACGGTTCTCGGCTTGACGATGTGGCGGAAATCGAAGCACAAAACTTCAACTTTGCACAAAACTTTAATTGAAAAACTAATCTTGAATTTAGGA
>JBBRUB010000368.1:0-4711 GCA_038248175.1 Cytophagales bacterium
CAGCATATCGGATTGGCCGGAGCGATGCTGCTACTACTCATTTACTGGCTGCGAACGTTTCTGAGCAGTATTAGCTGGGGCTGGCTCGGCTCGCGGGGGGGGCGTCTGCTAAAGTACGCGTTGGGGGCTTTCCTGCTCAGCTATTTCAGCAGCAGTTTCTGCATCGGTGAGACGGCCCCGGCGAACCCCGTGCAGTGGGGATTCTACGGACGAATGCTCCTGATGGGACAGACCGCCTTCTTTACCAGTTTATTCGCCCGCTATTACAGCTAAACGAATAGGCGGGGATCGCTGACCTTCCCTTGTTATCTTTTATATACAAACGACACTGTTTCTTACGCCCATGGCCGCTAATCTGCTCATCGTCGAATCACCCAATAAAATCAAAAAGATCCAGTCGCTGCTGGACGCAATCGCCGGCGCAGGAAACTGGAATGTGGCCGCCAGCGTCGGCCACGTGCGGGATTTGCCCAAGAGTGAGCTGGGTGTTCACCGGGATCAAAATTACCGGATGGACTACCAGCTCAGCCCGGGCAAAGAGGATGTCGTCGCCCGCCTGCGGAGTATGAGTCGGCAGGCCGGCGTAACCAACATTTATTTAGCAATGGACCCCGACCGAGAAGGCGAAGCAATTGCCTGGCACTTGTGTGACTTGCTCAAGATCGATCCGAAAAGTCCGCAGCGGGTAACCTTTCAGGAAATCACTCAGAATGCAATTAAAACAGCCTTAGGCAATTGCCGACCGGTCAATATGAACCTGGTGCGGGCGCAGGAAGCCCGGCGGGCCATCGACCGGCTGGCCGGGTACGAAACCAGCGATCTGATCACCCGAAAGACCGGTAAGTTTCTAACCGCTGGCCGCGTGCAGAGCGTAGCCGTCAAGCTTGTCGACGAGCGTGAAACGGCCATCGAATCGTTCGCAGATAAATTCAGCTACAAACTGACCGGCGAATTTATTACCCCCCAAAACAACCGCATCAATGCCCAGTACGTGGGTGCTGATGCCCAGGCCGCCAGCGCCCTGGATAGCCCCGGCAAAATACAGGCGTACCTGGCCAGCGTAGCCAACAAAACCTGGCAAGTGCTGGATGTGCAAACCAGACCCACCAGCAAGAATCCGCCCGCCCCCTTCACCACCAGTACACTCCAGCAGGAAGCCATCAAAAAGTTGTCGGGCAAAGCGGGCCATCCAGCCGGGGGACGCTGGACGACCAAACAGGTTATGGACGTAGCCCAAAACCTGTTTGCAGCGGGCCACATCACGTACATGCGTACGGATTCCCCAAATCTGTCCGAAGAGGCCGTACTCGCGATCGAGCAGCAGGTACTTGGCCAGTTCGGGGCCCACTACTTCGAAGCCCGCCGGTTTAGCGTCAAAGCCGATGCGCAGGAAGCGCACGAGGCCATTCGGCCCACGCACATGGAAACACCCCAGGCGGGCAGTACGCCCGAGGAGATAGCATTGTACCGGCTGATTTATACCCGCGCGATGGCCTCCCAGATGAAAGCCGCTACGTTTGAACAGACCGCTTTTGTTATTGGTACCGGTCAGTTAGTTGATACGTTCGTGGCCAAAGCCAGCATACTCACCTTCGAGGGCTACCGCGCCATTTACACCGAAGCAGCGGCATCTGAAGAAACGCAGGCTGAAGAAACGGTGATCGCGTCCGTACCCGTGGGCAGCGGCCTGAAGCTGGGCCGAATGCAGGGCAAACAAACCTACCGCCAGCCGCCAAAACGCTACGACGAGGCCACGCTCGTCAAAGATATGGAAGCCAAGGGTATCGGGCGGCCCTCGACCTACGCCAGCATCCTGACCAACATCACCAAGCGGGCATACATTGAAACGGCCACCATGCCCGTCCGTAAATTACCAATCACCATACTGACGCTTCAGGACGGCCGCATCAGCCAGGCGTCCGAGCAGCAGACCGTAGGGGGCGACAAAGATAAACTCGTGCCAACCATTGCGGGCAAAACTATTGCGGGCTTCATGCAGACTTATTTCGCCACCATGGTCGATTACGCCTTCACCGCCCAGATGGAAAAGCAACTCGATAACATCGTCGAGCGCACCAGTCGCTACATCGACGTGATCACGGGCTACGACGCCGAACACCAGGCCAGCATCACCCGCGCAAATACGGCCCTGCCCGACATCGAGAAAAAGACAGTAACTCGCCTGCTGGGGGACTACAAACAGAAACCCGTGCGCGTTGGTAAATCCGAGAAAGGAACGTATTTGATTTACGACGACTGCTTTTACAACACCGAGCCGCCCGCGAGCGCCGAAGAAATCACATTGACTCAGGCCATCGCCCTTATCGAGGCCGCGCCGGCTAAAAAGTCAGGTGGATCAGCCAGGCCGGGTCCGTCCAAAGCCGCCGAGGTTCTGCACATCATCGGAAACTACGAAGTGAAAAAGGGGCAGTACGGTTTTTACTTCACCGACAAGCAGGTCAACGTGTCCATGCCTAAAAACGTGACGACCCTAACCCAGGTCAAGAAGCTAAAGACAGTTGACCTGGATAAACTGAAAGTAGATTATCTGGCTTACAAGGCCCGCAAGGCTGGATAATGTCTCCTCCCAACAGCTTATTGAACAGGCCGTTTTACCGGCTTATTCTCCCCTCTTCTGCTCGTAGGTATGCTTAAATTCCGGTTAAACTCAGCCCTTCGCTATCTTAATGGTACAGATCAACGTGAATCGGCTACCCAGATCGTCCACGTCGTTAACCAGGGAGCGGGTAGCCAAAACGTATCACCGGTACTGACCAAGGGGTGTACGAATGAATTTTGCCCCGATGAACGTAGCTTTACAAGCGAGCCAGTAACCCTAACGACCGAGCAAATGGAAGAAGTGTCAACGATCAATCTACATACCGAGCCAGCCTACCTGGTGTGGCGCGAAAAACTTGATGAGGGGGGAACCGGGGTCTCGTCAAAACCCGTACCCTCCGAAGAGGTTGTTCGCCTGGAGAGTACCGCCAACTATTGCTATGTTCATACCTCCGACGGGGAATACAACCTGGTTGCTTTGTCCTTGAGATGGGTTGCCCACCACCTGCAGGGGTTCGTGCGCTGTCACCGCAGCCACGCCGTAAATCCTCTTTACATAGCGGACATGCTTATCGGTCGGCAGGAAATAGGCGAGGTTGATCGCTATATGCGGCTGACCACCGGCGAGAAAATACCCTGGTCACGACGTCACCTCAAAGAGGCCCGTCGGGCCGGTATCGTTCAATCGTAAGCACGACTTTATTCAACCCCAAATCACAGTAAAATCATGAGCCTGACTACACCCATTTTACGCAGTAAGGATGCCGACGAACCCCTTCAGTCGGGAGAATACATGGGTATTCTGGTACGCATCATCGAAAAAGGAACCCGGGAAGAGGTTTACAAGGTCACCAACAAAACGTACAAACGGGCTAAAGTGCTTTTTACCTGGGTGTTGCCCTATAACTACACGACAATCCAGCAGCAGACCAGGCCCGTACTGGTGCACAAAGAATACACGGTTACCATGTGGGACAAGTCCCCGCTCTACAAAGATGTCGTAGCGATGATTGGCGTAGATTTTACACCGGATCAGCATAATCAACCCTTCGATTTATTAAGCCTGGGCGGCTGCCCCGCCCGGCTCAGGCTTAGCGTAAAACAGCAGGATAAAAAAGAGTATATCGACGTCGTGGACGTGCAGCCACTTAGTGAAGATGACGATATACCCGATAGCCCGTACGCGTTTAGTGCGCTGACCTTCGGCGAATGGGATTGGGCCATCTTTGATAGCCTAAGCGAGCGTACCCAGAGGGAGATTATGCAAACGCCCGAGTACGCCGCGTTGTCGGCACGGGACGATCAATCAGTCGCAGACTCCGCTAAAAGCGAAGGGTCCAAGCAGATTATCCCTCCCAAAACCAGGCAGGGTGTTAACCCACCGGACTGGCGGCATGAGCCCCCAGCCGATCCGGGCTTCTCATACAACGAATGGCAGGGCAAACTAAATGGCTGCTCCGGCTGAACAATAAGGGAGTAGATAACAGGGGAGAACGGATGAGACCCGGCACATAGGGGATGAAGAACCGGTAGGACAACCTTTGAAAGAAGCGTATATTTAGGTAGTGAACAAAAGAGCTGTGCCATGACTGTCAAAACGTTTTTCTCGCCCCTTAGACTGCCATTTACCCTGCCGGATTTTGGTTTGCCTAAAGCCGTACGTATCATAGTCATATCAGCCTTTCGGTTTGGGGCGTTGGCCTGGCTGGGTCCGGTCTGGTACTTGGTTAGCCGGGGCCGGGTTGGACCAGCCATCGGCCTGTTTCTGGTCAGCATCGTATTTTACAAAGCCGGGATAGTCGAGACGGGCCTTCGCTACCTGACGTATCTCTGTGTACTGGCTGAGTGTATCCAACTGGGGGTTTCCTTTTACGTATTGCGGGTGAGAGCCTCGCGCCCCGCCCCGACCGAGTTTGTCGAGGAGGTAGATATCGTTGACCAGCATGGCCATCTAATCCGGCGTACCCAGCACACCATTGATCCCGATACGCTGTAACACAAAGTTTCCAACCTACGACCGGGCCGCTACTGCGGCTTCCCGGTTACCTGACAATCATGAATTTCTCTGCCGTTACCCGACTCTACCCCACTGCGACCCTGATCCGGGTGGAGCAGTACTTCCTTCGCAATAAGTGGCACGCCGTCATCCCCG
>JBBRUB010000369.1:0-4707 GCA_038248175.1 Cytophagales bacterium
CCAACAGCCGGGGCGACATGGCCGCCGTAAACCGTCTGTTCCGGGCAGGGCTGCGCGTATCAATCTGGATGAGCCTGGTACTGGGTGTTCTGAGCGTGATGCTGGCTTATTTTTTCGGGCTGTTTGGACAAACCGCCGAGGTTACGGCTCTGGCACAGACGTTCATGTACATGCTGAGTGCGTCGCTGCTGCCGCTGCTGGTGTTCATTGCCGCCCGCCAGCTCTGCGACGGTCTGCGCTACCCCCGCGTGGCGATGGTGATTACGATGCTGGCCCTGCTGCTTAACGCCTTCTTCAACTATGTCCTGATTACCGGCGCGGGGCCGTTCCCTGAAATGGGCCTCATGGGTTCAGCTACGGCTACACTGCTGTCTCGGCTATTTATGGCCGGGGCTATGCTGGCGTATGTGTATCGCTCCGGCAGGTTCCGCCCGTTTCTAACCGATGCATTTGGGCAGTTACCCACCACCGCCGAAGCCTGGACCATTCTAAAACTGGGTATTCCGGGCGGACTGACGTTTTTTTTCGAAGTAGCTCTATTCTCGCTGGCGGTGGTGATTGTGGGCTGGCTGGGCGAAGACCAGCTGGCGGCCCACCAGATTGCTATCAACATGGCATCGGTAACGTACATGATGGCAACGGGCATCTCGTCGGCAGCGGCCATTCGGGTGGGGGCAGCCGTGGGCAAAGGAAGCCGCGCCTACGTTCGGCGGGCGGGCGTGGCTGCTTTCGTGTTGTCAACGGTGTTTATGAGTCTGGCCGCGCTGCTGTTCCTGACCGCCAACGACTGGTTGGTCTCGCTGTACATCCGCGACAATCCGTCGGTAACGTCTGTTGCGGCTACGCTGATTATCATGGCCGGTTTTTTTCAGCTTTCCGATGGTATTCAGGTAGTTGCCCTTGGTTGTTTGCGGGGCCTGTCGGACGTAAACGTACCAACCATTATGACCCTGATTTCGTACTGGGGAGTGGCTTTGCCGCTGAGTTACGTGCTGGCATTTCCGTTGGGGCTGGATGCCGTTGGGGTTTGGTACGGGTTGCTGGCGGGGCTGACGCTGGCCGCCGTGCTGCTCACCTGGCGATTTGTGCAACAGGTGCGACGCCTGCCCGAAACGGTACCGGCAGTGCTGGCCTGACTACCTCAAAACATACCGTTACCGCATTGTATCCAGCAACTCGTCACGGGTGGGTCGGTCGGGACGCAGGTCGTAAGTAATGCCCGCTAGGTCGAGGTGGTCAATGAACGCTTTGTAGTTGTCTTTTTCAACCGAAAGCACGTACCAATTCTGATAGGGTTCGTTAAAGAGTTCGACTTCGGTCAATGCCACCTGCTTTTGTAAAGCCCGGTACTGCGCCGTATCAACGGCCTGCTGCTCAACCAAAAAATACCACATCCACTATCAGGTTTTCTGTTTTTCTCTATCAAAAACCCCGCACAGCCAACGGACTGTGCGGGGTTTTACGAATTGTCTCCTGCCGCCTGCTTGTTTACTTATTAGCGGCCACAATGTAATCAGCCAGAACCAGACCGGCTTCGGTCAGGTAAAGGTCTTTCTTTTTCTTCTTGTCGTCAGCCGGGGGCGTTGTTCCTGTCTCATCAACGGGGTCGGCATCGGCCAGTTGCGACACCTTATTCATGGTTGCCCGTTTACGTTCAGCTTCATCGCGCTCTTTCCGGCGTTTGCTTTCCTGAAGCGATACAACCGTATTCTCTTTAGCTTTCTTGAAATCGGCCAGCTCCTGGGTGAGTTTCTTCATTTCAGGATCGGCTTTGAGCCGCTGATTGAAGCGGTCGCGTAGACGGGTCAGGATTTTGTCGTCCAGGCCCCGGCTCTGCTCGTATCGGGCCGACGCAATCTGATCCCACGGGAGAGCACTCGGCTGCGAACTCTCGCCATACTCTTCGGCAGAAAACGCCGAGGGCAGTTCAATGTCGGGCGTTACGCCTTTGTGCTGGGTGCTGCTACCATTAATGCGGTAAAACTTCTGGATGGTCATTTTTACCTCCCCTACCTTTTCCGGCTCTTTGGGCAACCACTGATTCAGGTTGACGAGTGTTTGCACAGTGCCTTTGCCAAATGTCTGGCCACCCACAATGATCCCGCGCTTGTAGTCCTGGATGGCAGCGGCAAAAATCTCCGATGCCGACGCACTAAAGCGGTTTACCAACACGGCCAATGGTCCTTCGTACACAATTGCACCGCCATCTTTATCGGAATAGACTTCGGTTTCGCCCGACGATTCTTTTACCTGCACCACCGGCCCTTTCGGAATAAACAGGCCCGTGAGGTCAATAGCTTCGGTGAGCGAGCCGCCCCCGTTGTCGCGCAGGTCAATGACCACGCCGTCCACGTTTTCGGCTTTGAGTTCCAATAAAAACTTACGGGCGTCGCTGGTGGTACTGCTAAAATCGGCTTCGCGTTTGCGGGCACCCTCAAAATCACGGTAAAACATCGGGATGTTAATCACGCCAATCTTAAACGTACGGCCATTATCCGTTACTTCAATGACTTCTTTCTTTGCCCGCTGTTCTTCAAGTTTGATCTTCTCGCGCACCAGCCGAATTTCTTTGGGGGGCGCGCCAGCCAGAGCATCGGGAGCTACAACCTGCAACCGAACCACCGTGCCTTTGGGGCCTTTGATAAGCTTGACCACCTCATCGACCTGCCAGTTCATAGTGTTGACCATCGGGCCGTTATCACCCTGAGCCACGCCTGCAATCTTATCTTCTTTGTTCAGCAATTTACTCTTGAACGCCGGACCACCCGGCACCAGATCAACAATTTTGATGTACTCGTTTTCTTCGCGCAGCATGGCACCAATGCCTTCCAGCGACTGGCTCATTTCCTGGTTGAACAAATCGGCAGAGCGGGGCGACAGGTAATTAGTATGCGGATCGAGGGCCTCGGCAAACGAGTTCATGTATAGCTGAAATACATCGGCACTTTTCACGCGATTGTACGCCTTATCTAAGTTGTTGTACCGCTGCGTCATCAGAGCCGCTACAGCACTGTCAGAGCGGCTGCCGAGTTTCAGCTCCAGCGCCTGATTTTTCAGAACTTTGCGCCACAGATCATCCAGTTCAGCTGACGATTTGGCCCATGTCGCCTTTTTCCGGTCGGTGTTGAAGGTTTCGTCGGCGGTGAAGGTAAACGGCTTTTTGAGCTGCTCCTTAATAAACACACTCCGCTCCTGATAGCGTTTGCGCAGCACATTGTACAGATCATAAGCCGCCGTCAGGTCGCCATTCACCAGCGCGTCGTCAATCTGGTAGCGGTACTTCTCAAACGAAGCCACATCCGACGCCAGCAAAAACGTTTTGCTATGGTCAACTTCACTAAGATAATTGTCCCACACCACCGACGATAGTGAGTCATTAAGCCGCACTTTACGGTAATGGTACGTGGTGAGCAGTTTAGCGACCAGCGTCTCTACTTTCTCCTGCGAAATCGACGGCTTCAGATCGTCGCCGGGTTCAGATGTTGCAGCATGGCGCGTATGCGTAGTACCCACAGCACCACTCGACGGTAAATCCGGCTGAAAGCTCAGCATCAGCACGGGAATCAGGGTTACCAGATACTTTTTCATAGCGGTGACAGAGATTTATTGTGAATGAGTCAATGAGCGAATGAATGAATACCTCCGGTGGTAGTCTGTACGCGTCGGCAATTATTCACTCATTCGCTCATTCACAATTCACTCATTATTTAACAATATCGAGCAATTCAACATCAAATACCAGCGTTGAGCCAGGTTTGATGTCAGCACCGGCACCCCGGTCACCGTAGGCAAGATCAGACGGAATGTACAGCTTCCATTTTGAGCCAACGGGCATTAGTTGCAGGGCTTCGGTCCAGCCTTTGATGACCTGCGTTACGCCAAACTCGGCGGGCTCACCACGCTTAACCGAACTATCAAACTCACTACCATCCAGCAGTTTACCGATGTAATGTACTTTAACCCGATCCGTACCGGTTGGTTTAGGGCCAGTACCTTCTTTCTCGATAGAGTACTGCAAACCGCTGGCTGTGGTCATTACGCCCGCTTTGGCTTTGTTGGCGGTGAGAAATTCGTCACCTATTTTCTTATTCTCGGCAGATTCTTTCATGGATTCGGTGTTTTTAGCGGCAGACTGCTTTTGTTGATAGGCATTCATACAGGTACTGGCCTGCTCCATAGTCAGTCGAGTATTGCCACCGCTCATGGCATCCCGCAACCCCTGGGTTACTAACGCACTGTTGAGGTCGGTCATGCCGTTTTGTTTCAGACTCTGCGCCATGAACAAACCGATGCTGTAACTGATGGAATCCTGTGGTGACGAAATGGCACCGGCAGCGGGGGCAGGTTTAACCGGTTTCACAGCGGGACGGGCAGCGGGCTTTGGGACCGGGCGGGTAGCCGATTTCTTAACTTGTGCCGATACGGAGCTGGTCGTAAAAACTGCCGATACCAGACCGGCCAATAGCCATTGAGGAAACTTCATGCGAAAAAATAAAGGGGATTTATAAAAGCGTTTATACTGACAAAACGCCTGTGGGTAACGGAAAAGTTTGGATTGGATTGCTTTTTAAGAAATTTTGGCAATTCTTTATCGACATCCGCAGGAACTGTTTACGCTGGTTAAACATACACCGGGCCGGGCTGCGTTCCCAACGGATTCTGGACTGAAATACGCTGTGGGCTGACAAACGGTTTTGCCCGTCTGCC
>JBBRUB010000370.1:0-4704 GCA_038248175.1 Cytophagales bacterium
GAACAGATTCTACTTCCTCAGTATCTCGCCCGTCTGGCTGTCAAGTACGTAGGTCGATGCTGGTGGTAGCGTTAGCGAAATAGCTTTTCCCGAACGCAGGTTAATGGTGCGCGGCCCGCCGTCTTTGGTATGTAGTAACAGTAAGCCATTGTTGGCATAAGTAAAATCGTTTTTGTCGTTGTAAACGTGGCATCCCGCCTGCCTGAAAATAGCCCGGAACCCATCGGTTCCGTTTAGGGGCAATGCACAAAATACCGACGTATGGGTAGCAAACGTTCGGCGGGCTATCACCACCCTGCCCCCGTCGGTCAGCCGGGCCAGCGGTTCGGCGTTTGGGTCGGTAATGGTTATGGCAGGGGCTACTGGCGCATCGAAGTGGTAGGTATAGGCGGGTTGCAGAAATTGCACCTGTTGTGCTGCTTTAGGTGTTTCGGTACGCTGGCTGGTTATCCCCGTCAGATCGCGGACAAAATTGAGGTTCAGCGTTTCGCCATTGGTGAAGCCCGTCAGGTAGTTCCAGACGAGGGTACGCCCGTTCTGGGCCACCCGGTCGCGGATAAACGCCCCCGGGGTCAACAGCCGCTCCTGGGCAAGCCGTTTTATTTGCCCGACGGTTTCTAAGTAACGGGGATTATCCCACCAGCCAAAGCCTTTTTGCACCCCAAAATCATAATACCAAAGCCCGGCCCCGTGCAGCAGTGGCAGCCAGGTACTCCGTTTCTGAACGGCATGAAACACCGAGTCGTAGCGTTCTGTATAGTGAACCGGGTCGGGGGTGTGGTCTTTGTGGAGGTAGCCGTTGTCTAATTCATCGAGCCAGAGTTTACCATGCAGCGTAGTCGATTCTACCAGCCCTCGTGAGTTCCCGCTGCCACCCACCTTGCGGGAGGCTTCCCAGTACGTTTGCGGGGCTGCCAGATAGTCAATGTATGGGCTGTCCAGAATTGGCTCTACAAATAAATGCCCCCCCACCGTTTGGCGGTTGAAGGTCGTGTGGAGATAGCCATAAAATATGCCCGTTATTAATTTCCTGCCCCAATTTTCTTTGGCGAGTTTGCAGAAATAAATAATATCCTCGGCCACGACCTGCTGCTGGGCCGTGAAATAATCAATCACGCGCCGACTCTGTGCCGGGTCTTTGAAGGCCCCGTCGTGCGTTGTCTGTCGCTCGGTTTTGCCGGGTACAGTGGCATTGGTCAGGGTATATTCGTTGCTCTTCCAGGCCGCTTGCAGGGCTTTGTCCGTCTTGTATTTAGTGCGCAGCCAGTCCCGGAAGTAGCGGGTCATAACCGGGCCAGTATCGGGGTCATGGTCAATGAATCCCCAATAATGCCACTCACCATAGATACCACCCGACAGGTGCAACCCAATTACCGTGTGTCCCTCCGGTGTATCGGCCAGTTTTCGGCAAAACTCGACCACCTTATCACCCGCCTGTTTTTTCCAGAGTGCCGATGCTAAACTGGTCCGGAGGGGCCGGTCGATGTCGAACTGCTCATTGTGGAAAGGTGGCCCGGCGCGTAATTCGGTCTGGATGGGGCCGTCGGCATACTCGGTACATTCGCCGGGGTGGGCTTCGTTCCACCAGAACGGCGCGTTGACGTGCAGCCGAACCACCACCGATGCCTGCGGGCATTGCGCCAGTACCCCCCGAACCTGCCGACGTGCTTTGTCCATGTCGAGGGTGTCTCTCCCCGACTGCCAAATGTCTTCCAGGTATAAATCGACCTGAAACAGCCGCACACCGGCCTGCGCGAAGTTGTGCAGATTGCGGGCAGGTACCTCTTCCCACGACCATCGCCCGCCATACGCATGGGTCAGGGCGTAAAAGAGAGGTAGCTGCGGCTGGTTATTAACAAACAGTGTCGGTTTGCCCAGATGGAGCTTCACTTCGGCGGTTTGCTGGGCGTTCAGATAAGATGGTAACAGCAGAAGCAGGATGAAAAATTTACGCATAAGTAGGTTGATTATCGGGTGTTGGTAAAAATATCCTCGCCGTCTCCCGTGATGGCGTTCCAGCCGGGTATGCCCTGCGGTTGGAAGCCGGGAGTAGGCGTATTGAATTCAGCCCGAAACTGGGCCGCTGCCAGGAACAGGCTGGTCAGCAGACAGACGAAAAGACTGGTTAACAGGCCAATCTGGGGGTACGTTGCGTTTTTGTCTCTTAGCATACGGTGCTTGTGTCAGGGGTGAACGGATTGGTTTGGAAAACGCAGGTAGCCGTGGACGGGTCAGGTTTGCTCATGCCAAAGCCGAGGCCGGGGGCCGCTTCGGGTATGGCAGACAGATCGTAATGGTCGGGATGTTTATCTGACTGATGCGCAGGATGTTGTTGCGCCAGACCCGCTCCCGTAACGTGTTGTTCCGAATGGCGTTGGGTGGCGTACCGAGCCAGAGCGGCAGTACGGTCTGCGCCCGAAGCGGTGGCGAAAGCAGGATAAAAAAGAGGAAAGTCAGTCAGTACATGCTCATAAGTCAGGACGGATCAGGGCTGTTGAATCTGGTTCAGGCCCGCCTAAGCCGGATGTCGCCCAGCTTATGAGACATGGTGCATTCGAGCGAAGTGAGTTTGCCAGGTGCGGGCTGGATGCGTACCGTTTTAAAGCCGGGCGAGGTCAACGGTTTCAAAATTCCAGTGGTTCATATCGCCCCGCGCCGGGCCGAGACTCACCAACTCCCCGTTGACAAACAACTGGTAGCGGTTATCGGCTGATACGTGTACCACAAACGTAGCCGGGACTTTGGGCAGGTCGATGGTTCGGCGAAAATGGTACACACCATAGTCTTTCAGCGACACACCGGGCGGGGCAATCCAATGGGCAGGCCAGCGTTTGGTAAATAAATCGGGGTTGATGGCCGGGTTGGTAGGTGACTGACCCCGAACGGCTCCCGAAAAAACCAACAGCATAACGCTGATTATCAATGATTTTTGCATGAAGATCTCCTTATTATTGTGGTAATAGGGTATAAATTCCGCCTGCCTTCGTCGAAAAAGTCAGTTCGTTTGGGGCGGTTCTGGTGGTAACAATCGCCTTTTTACCCGCTAATACCTGAACCATCTGCCGGGTTTTTACCCGGCAAAGTCCCCCGTTTCGCGAGATCACGCGACCGGCTGTCAGTTGCCCGGCTTCCCATCGCATATACACCTCAAAACCACCTCAGGCACGCAGGCCGCTTATCGAGCCGCTGGCCCATCGTTGGGGCAGTGCGGGCAACAAATCCAGCTTGCCCGCATGACTTTGTAGCAGCATTTCGGCAATCACTGCCGTAGAGCCGAAGGTGCCATCCAATTGGTAAGCACCGCCAAAAAAATTGGGATACATATTATGAATCATCTGAAACTGGTGGTGTTTGTAAGCCTCCTGAGCTTCACCCAGCCGCAACCACATCAGACTAATCCAGACGCTTTGCCAGCCGCCAAAACTTTTGCCACCCACGTAGCTACCGTAACTTTTGTACCGGTTTTTGGCTTCCTCAACAGCCGCATTTGAGTTGCCTGTCAGTCGGCGTTCGAGCGATTTTCGGGCGGCAGCAAACAGAGCGGGCGTAGCGGTTGTGATCTGGTTGGCCGGAAACAGGCCGTAGAGATGCGAGATGTGCCGATGCCCAATTTCAGGTTCGGTATAATCCTCCACCCATTCCATAATCCCACCAGTTTTTGGGCTGACCTGTACCGGGGCCAGTTGGGCCAAAGCCCGTTCCAGTTCCCGTTTAAACGTCGGCTCGAATGGTTGGGCGGGTGTGCTGAGGTCGTTGATGGCCCGCAGGCAATTGACAAACAATTCCCGGCAAATCTGAATATCCATAGTAGCCCCATACGTAAACTGATACTGGGTTCCGTCGGGTTTTTCAAACGCATTTTCGGGCGAGTGGGAGGGGTTCGTGACCAGCTTACCCGCCGAAGGCAGACCTGCCGGAATGGGTTTAAGAAAATCCAGATAAAACTCGGCGGCTCCTTTCATGAGGGGAAAAGCCCGGTTGCGAAGAAATGCCCTATCGCCCGAAAATTCGTAGTGTTCAAAGGGGTGGTGGGCCAGCCAGCCGCCCCCCATCGGCCAAACGCCCACCACGCCATCTACGGGCGAAGTGCGCCAAAATACGTCGGTCAGATGATGCACGGCCCAACCCCTGGCCCCGTACATACTCCGGGCGGTTTGCCCACCATGAACCGCCAGCGAATCCATCAAAGCGAACAGCGGCTCGTGACAGTCGGCTAAGTTGGTGGCTTCGGCAGCCATGTAATTCATCTGGAGGTTGATATTCGTGTGGTAATCCGAACTCCAGGGCGGTCTCATGGTCTGGTTCCAGATACCCTGTAAATTGGCGGGCAAATCACCCCGGCGCGAGGACGCAATGAGCAGATAACGACCATATTGAAAGAGTAATTCGGACAGATACGGGTCCTCGAACCCCTCGTTTTTCAGACGGTTTAGCCGGGCATCCTGGGGCAGTTCCTGTGGGGTCGAGGGTTAGTTTCACCCGGTCGTAGAGTGCGCGATAATCGGCCAGATGCGCCTGAAAAAGAGTCGAAAGAGGCTGACTAATCGCTCGCTGCAACGTTTCGCTGCTGCGTTTCTCCGGGTTGGGGAGGGCATAATCGGTGGCGGCTGTCAGGTACAGCGTCAGTTCGTCGGCGTTCGTTATCGTCATCAGTCCGGTGGCATCCACCGAAATTTTACCGGCAGGAGCCACAGCTTTCAGATC
>JBBRUB010000371.1:0-4703 GCA_038248175.1 Cytophagales bacterium
GGCCGTACTCCGATCTGAATGGTTACCGAAACGTGATGGCAGGCTTTCTCGCGCTTAAAATGTACTGGCTGGCCATTGTGAGCCTGTTGCTGGTGGCGGGGCTGCTGCTGTCGGTGCGCGGTACGGAAGAGTCGCTGCGTATCCGGTGGGCGCAGAGTCGTCGGCGGCTGACGGGGCCGTTTCGGCTGGCGTTGGGTGCGGTGGTTGTGTTGCTGGTGAGCAGCGGGGCATTTGTGTATTATAATACGAGTGTGCTGAACGAATTCCAGACCGAGAAAGAAGGTATTCAGGAGTCGGTAGAGTATGAAAAGACGCTCAGGAAATACGCGAAGCAGCCACAGCCTAAAATCACCGACGTATCGCTCAACGTGGATTTGTACCCGGCTAAACGCAGCTTTTCGGCAATGGGAACGTACAAGCTACAAAACCGTACCGACAGGCCCATCAACACCATTTTTGTGCAAAAGTACCTGTCTGATGATTTGTACCTGACCAAACTTACGTTTAGCAAAGCGGGAAAACTCGACACGACTCACGCCGAACGTTTTGGCTTCCGAATGTACACACTTGCCCAGCCCCTGCAACCCGGCGATTCGCTGCAAATGGACTTTGCCCAAAACCGGACTCCACGCGGTTTTTCGGCAGACGGGGCCAGCAGTTCTATCATTCCCAACGGTACGTTCATTGACCAGGGGCTTTTCCCAACGCTCGGCTATGAAGAAAACTATGAGTTGCAGGACGACGACGAACGGCGCGAGAAAGGACTGCCCGAACGCGAACGGATGCGCACCCGCACCGATCCCGTTGGCCTGCGGCAGGGCGCACTCGGCGATGATGCCGACGAGATCAACTTCGCCATCACCGTCAGTACCGACCCCGACCAGACCGCCATTGCTCCCGGCTATTTGCAAAAGACATGGGAGAAAGCCGGCGCCAACGGGCAAGTACGCAAGTATTTCAGCTACAAAATGGATCGGTCCATCGCCGATTTCTACGCCATCGTATCGGCGCGGTATGCCGTTAAAAAAGAGCTATACAAACCCCGCGTGGGCAGTCCGGTTAGTCTCGAAATCTATTACCACCCCGACCATGCCGTAAACCTCGACCGGATGGTACGCGGCATGAAAGCGTCGCTGGATTATTACTCGGCCAACTTCGGGCCGTATCAGTACCGGCAGTTGCGGATTCTGGAGTTTCCCCGGTATCGGGGCTTTGCGCAGTCGTTTGCCAATACCGTTCCCTTTGCCGAGGGCATGGGCTTTACCCAGAAAATCAGCGACAAGCCGGGCAACATCGACTACGCGTTCTACGTCACCTGCCACGAAATTGCGCACCAATGGTGGGGTCATCAGGTAGAGTCGGCCAACGTGCAGGGCGGTACGCTGCTCATCGAATCGCTGTCGCAGTACGGTGCGCTGATGGTGATGAAGCAAGCGTATCCGAAGGAGATGATGCAGAAATTTCTGAAGAACGAACTCGATGATTACCTCGGTGGGCGGGGCTTCGAGCGCAAGAAAGAGAAGCCGCTGGCCGAGGTCGAAAATCAGCAGTACATCCACTATAACAAAGGTTCGCTGGCCATGTACGCGCTTCAGGACTACATCGGCGAAGCCACCGTAAACCGCGCCCTCCATACCTTTCGCGATAAATGGAACCTGGACAAACTGGCCCAAAACGGACGTTACCCCACCTCCGCCGATTTGATTGCCGAGTTCCGCGCCGTCACGCCCGACAGCCTGCAATCGGTCATCACGGATTTATTCGAGACCATGACGCTCTTTGAGAATAAGGCAGACAACGTAACGGTAAAACCCGCGGGGAAAGCCTTCGACGTAACGCTGACGGTATCGGCAGCCAAGTTTCGCGCCGATAGCCTGGGCAATGAAACACCCACAAAGCTCAACGACCTGATTTATATTGGCGTCTATGGCGAAGGCAAGAGCGATCAGGACAAGCTGCTGTTCTACCAGAAATACCGCCTGACCAAACCAAAGCAGACCATCACCGTCCGCGTAAATGAGAAGCCTACCCGCGCCGGTATCGACCCCCTCAACGTCCTCGTTGACCGCAACTCCGGCGACAATGTGAAGGCGGTGGAGTAGTAAGCAGTTCTCAATAGGCAGTAAGTAAACAGAAAGCCCGGTCATCACGACCGGGCTTTCTGGTGGGTAAGTAGAGACAGAAGATTCCCTATCTCTACTTATCCCACCAAACCGGCGTTTCCAGGGTGTTGGGTCCCTGACTGGCAACGGCCGCCTGCTGATTGGCCTGATTGACCGAGTTCTCCGAGTCAGGATAGGTCAGGCGCACGATGAAATTACCCTGAATCGTCTTGCCGGGATACGGGTTGGGCGCAAGCACAGGGAAATTGCTGCGCCGGAAGTTGGCCCATCCTTCCGAAAAATTCAGGAACGACGCGACCCAGTATTGCGTGTTAATCTGCTCCAGTGCCCGTGCTGCATTGTACGGGTTTGCCGCGAGATAAGTCGTAATAGCCGTTGCCGGAATTGCGGAAGCCGGGTCGTAGTCGGCCATTTGCTGGAGGTGAGCCGTAACACCGGCGTTGTAGAAGTCAGCAACGTTGCCTGTAGTCCAGCCGCGCTGAGCGGCTTCGGCCAGTAGAAGCTGTGTTTGGGCGTGGGTCACGAGAAACGATGGGGCCGCCAGTTTGCCCATGCGCGTCCGGTCAAGCTGCGAATAGTCGTAGAAACTGCTTATTCCGTCTTTCTTCGCCTGGTCCACAATAGTGCCGTTATCGAAGCCCAGCGGCATCCCAATCTGAACGGTTGGCGTACGGTCGGCGCGGGTGGCTGTTTGACCTGGACCACTGCTGGCCCCAACGTACCGCACGGCAATGGATGCTAAGCGCGGGTCGTTGTTGCCTTTGAGGTAGTTGACAAGATAGGCAGTCAGGTAGTAGTTATTGGCTTCCGAGCCATTCAACAGGACATTGGTAGGGTTCTGATAAGCTGCGGCATCGTGCCTGATAACGAAATTATCGGCGTTGCTTTGAAAAACACCCCCCGCAACGGCCTGCCCCACCGTTTGGCGGGCCAGCGTAGGGTTTACCGCCGACAGCCTCATGCCCGCCCGCATCAGCAAGGAATAACCCAGTTTCTTCCATCTCGATATGTCACCCCCGTAGGCTACCTCTCCGGTTTCGATGGTCTTGGCCGGGTCGAGGGCTGCCGAGGCTTCGCGGAGTTCTTTCAGGATGTCCGTATAGATGGCCTCCTGCTTATCATATTTCGGGAAAGCGGTGTTCCCAATAAAACCCAGTCCGGCCTCGGTGTACGGAACATCGCCGTAGGTGTCAGTCAGGACTATGAACGCATGGGCTTTCAGGATGCGCGCCATATTGTACAGGTTGGAGCGGGCCGGGCTGCTCTTGGTCTGGTCAATTATGTCGACCAGATACCGGATTACATTCTGATAATACCGGCTCCAGATGGCCGCATTTCGGGGTACGTTGTTCTGGTTGAAGTTAGCACCCGCCAGTGTAGAGCCATTGGGCGAAAACACCTGCTGTACAATGGCCGACTCGAACACCAGCACATCGTTGGGCGATGTGCTGGTCAGCAGCGCATTGTTGAAGGTGAAAACCGGGTTTAGGACCGTTGGCGAGTTGGGGTTGACGTTCAGCGTATCAAACCCCCGTTCGCAGGCAGTTGCCGTTGCCAGAAGAACGGCAATAGTCCAGATTATAGGTAGTTTTTTCATTGTGGTATAAGATCAGTTCTTTTTAGGAATGAATGAATTAGAACCGGGCGTTCAGGTTGAAACCAATACTGCGGGTCGTAGGGATACCCGTCGATTCAAGACCAACGACGTTGTCGGACGAGAAGCCGAACGATTCGGGGTCGATGTTGGGTACCCACTTTTTCAGGATAGCCACGTTGCTCGATACCGCACTCAGCCGCAACCCTTTAATGAACAGTGTCTTGGGCAGATACCGTGTGAAATCGTAAGTAATCGTTACCTGACGCAGTTTCACAAAGCCACCGTTGAAAACCATCGGCTCGGTAATACCCGCTACCAGCGTTTCGTAGTAGGTTTGAGGAGAGACCCGCGTAACATTGGGCGTAGCAGACGTAGCTGCATTGCCATCCGATCCCAGCACTGCACCCTGACCAACCATAAGCCTGTCTGCCGCACCCCGACCAACAAGGGTAAGTTCCTGCAAACCGTGCCGAATCAGGTTCCGGTTGGTACCGGATATCATCTTGTTACCCAGCTTGTAGTCAATCAGGAACGAGAGCGAAAGGCCACGGAAGTTGAACGTGTTGGTGATACCGCCAAACCAGTTGGGCAACGCCGACCCAAACGACTGTTGTATTGGGTTGCGTAGTGGTAACCCACCTGTACTGTGTACAAGCTGCCCCTGACTGTTGCGCAGCAGCGGAAAGCCGTATAACTGCCCCAGCGGCTGACCCACTACCTGCCGAAGCTCGCCAATGAAAATGCCGCCACCTGTTACGATCTGAGCCGGTAAGCCGTCGCCGTTGATATCCTTTTCGGGGGTTCCGTCGTCGTCAGTCAGGAGTTTCAGGAGTTTAGTCTGGTTGTAAGCGGCATTCGCGCTGATGTCCCACGAGAAATTATCGGTACGTACCGGCGACAGCGTCAGCAGCATCTCAACACCCCGGCTGCGGCTTTGCCCGCTGTTAATGAGCGTATTGACGTAGCCCGACGCATCAGATACC
>JBBRUB010000372.1:0-4702 GCA_038248175.1 Cytophagales bacterium
ACCTGCTCAATGCCGGGTTGAGTCAGGGCAAGCTGTCCGGGCTGCATCACAATCCGTCTGGCTTTCGGATCGCCGGGTTTGCTGAGTTCCACCCGGCCCTCGGTCAGCACAACCTGCGTGTTACCCCGGCGGGTGTTTACGTTGAAGCGGGTACCCAGTACCGAAATGCTCAGGTCGGGCGTGTGCGTAATGAACTTGATACGCCTGGCGGTAGTCTGTTGCTTTGTCACCTCAAAAAAGGCTTCGCCGTCCAGCCACACTTCGCGGTCTTCGCTGACCGACCAGCTACCGGCATAGCGCAGGGTAGAGTTGCCATTGAGTCGTACCCGGCTCCCATCGGGCAGGGTTAGGGTCATCTGAGTGCCGTAGTCAGTATGAACGCGCAGCGGCTGCCCCTGCTGCCAGATGTACCAGCCGCTGCCCGCCAGCAAAAAAGCCCCGGCCAGAGAAGCAGCCATCCACCAGTACCGAAACCGATTCGTCTGCAGGTACGGGTGTGCCGAATCAGGTGGCCGCTGGTGCCAGTGCTGCCGGTCAAAGGCGGTTTCCAGCACCTGCCAGATACGTTCCCGGCTGGCGTGAGTTAAATCGTCATGGCGCGCACTCAGGTGCAGCAGTACCGAACTGGCCTGGTCGATGTCGGCCCGCTGGTGGGGGTGATTGAGCAGGTAATCGTGCCAAAAATGAACGGTTTCCTCGCCAGGCTGTAGCACCCACTGGCGAAAGAAATCGTCCAGTACAAAATCGTTAACGTTATACTGGCTGTAATCGAATGGAAAAAGTGAAGGCATATGCAGAGCAGTGGAAGGCAGGTGAATTACCTACCAAAGAGCAAAGCAGTGCGGACTATCCCGCCCGACCCTTCTTTTTCTGCTATATTTTAGCGGATGAGTGCCAGTAACATAACCAGCGCGTGGGCGGGTAATCGCTTTTGCAGCGACGCAATGGCTTTATACACGATTTTGTAGGCCGAGGTTTGTTCAAGACCCATAACGCCCGCAATTTCCTCGTAGCTGAGGTTATCGAAATATTTCAGAAACAGGGCTTCTTTCTGGCGGGGCGGCAACTTGTTCAGTTCTTGAAGCAGCAGGGCCGACTGCTCGTCCGAAATCTGCCGGTCAATCCAGGTGGGCTGATAGTGAAAATCGACGGTGAAGGCCAGGTCATCGGCAGTGCGGTCAAAGCGCTGCTCGCTGGTTAGTTTACGAACAATGTCCCGGCGCAGCGACCGCATCAGGTAGAACTTAATGGAGTCGGTACGACCCAGCCGTTCGCGGCTTTCCAGAATAGTCAGAAACAAATCCTGCAGACAGTCTTCCGTCAGTTCGCGACTTTGAGCAATTTTATAGCCGTAATTGTACAACGCTCCAGCGTACTTCCCGTATAGATACCCATACGCATCTTTGCTCCCTATCAGGAAATCATCCCACAGGGCGGAGTCGGTCGTGTACGTGTAAGTTTGGGGCATTGTACGGCGCGGTAGAGTTGGCGGTCGAAGTTAGCAAAACCTATTATAATAGTAATAAATACTCAACTAAAAGTACTTTTTGTGAGTAGCATCAGGGATATAACTCGTTGTAATGTTCTTTTGGTTTTATGTTTTTGAATCGCCCTGTTTTTCTCCTTCCAGTGCTGGTGCTGGGTTTGCTCACCGGCTGTCAGTCGGCGTCCGATACCACGCCGTTGTTCACAAAAGTCACCGCCGACGCATCCGGCCTTACCTTCAACAACCTGATGCAGCCTTTCGAGAACGACACGCTCAACGCCAACACCTACGACCCGATGTACAACGGCGCAGGCGTGGGCATCGGCGATTTTGACCGCGACGGTCGGCCCGACCTATTCTTTGCGGCCAATAACGTTACGTGTCGGCTATACCTGAACAAAACCGCACCCGGACAGGCTGACTTTTCCTTTGCCGACATCACCGAAAAAGCGGGCGTAACAACCTCCGCCTGGTGTACGGGCGTCAGCGTGGCCGATGTTAATCAGGACGGCTGGCCCGATATTTACGTCAGCGTGGCCGGACCAGACACCAGCCGGGCGGTGCGGCATAACCTCCTGTTTATCAACCAGAGCAAAACGCCCGGCACCGTACCCACCTTTCACGAAATGGCCCACGAATATGGTCTGGACGATAGTGGTATGAATACACAGGCCGCTTTTTTCGACTATGACCACGACGGCGACCTCGACTGCTACGTGCTGAACAACGCCCTGGAGCGCACGGGCCGCAACACCATCCGCCCCCGTCGGCTCGACGGCAGCGGCCCCAGCACCGACCGGCTGTACGAGAACCGTGACGGGAAATTTGTTGACGTGTCGCGGCAGGCGGGGGTGTTGGCCGAAGGCTATGGGCTGGGGCTGACCGTGGCTGACATTGATCAGGATGGCTGGCTCGACGTCTATTGCGCCAACGATTTTCTGTCGAACGACGTGGTGTATATCAACAACCGCAACCAGCCCGGCCAGCCCGCTTTTACCGACCGCTCGGCCACGTTTTTCAAACACACCAGCTACAACAGCATGGGCGTGGATATTCAGGACGTAAACAACGATACCCGCCCCGATGTGATGGTGGTGGATATGATGCCCGAAACCAACGCCCGGCAGAAAATGATGCTCATTAAAACCAACTGGGATTTTTTCCACCTCGCCCGGCAGCGCGGTTATCAGGATGAGTACGTCCGCAATACGCTGCAACTGAATATGGGAGAAAAGGAAGGAAGGGGAAGAGGGGGACGAGAGGGAGAAAAGGGACGAGGGGAACAAAAGAACGTGAGTCCTTCCCTTTCGTCTCTTTCCCCCTCCCTCCCTTCTTTCTCTGAAATTGGGCAACTGGCGGGCGTTTCCAAAACCGACTGGAGCTGGGCACCACTGCTGGCCGATTTTGACAACGACGGCTTCAAGGACCTGTTCGTAACCAACGGCTACCGGCGCGACATTACCAACCTCGACTACGTGGCGTATCTGAACAGTCAGGCATCGAGTTTCGGCGGGGAGACGGGTACATCGGGCAGGCAGACGCTGGCCGAACTCTACAAACTGCCCGATGTTAAGCTGCACAATTACCTGTACCGAAACACCAGCACCAGCGCGTCGAAACTACCCACCTTTGCCGACCAGTCCGAAGCCTGGGGCCTGAACGACCCCACCTACTCGAACGGCGCGGCCTACGCCGACCTGGACAACGATGGTGATCTGGACCTGGTCGTCAATAATATGGACGACGAAGCCGGGCTGTACCGCAACGAAACCAACCAGCCCGGTCAGCCCATTACCCGTCATGCCCTGCGGCTTCAGCTGCCCGCCGACGCGCACGGACTCGGGGCCGAAGTGAGGATAAGAACGCCAGACGGACAAACCCAGATGGTTACCTGCCACCCCGTGCGGGGTTATGCATCGTCGGTCGAGCCATTTGTACACGCGGGGCTGGGCAGCCATACCACCGCCATTGTAGAAGTGCGCTGGGCCGACGGGAAATTTCAGCGCATAGGCCAATTAGTTGCCGATCAACTTCACAAGATCAACTACCAGCCCAACGCAACCGCGTTTTCGCCCGTAAACCGCCCGGACGTCCCGCTGTTTACGACCACCAATGCCAGCGATATTGGCCTGACATTCCAGCACCGCGAAACACCGCTGAACGACCTCCAGCAAACGCCCCTGTTGCCGCAGGTCTATGGCAAAAACGGCCCCGCCATTGCCATTGCCGATGCCGACGGTAACGGCCTTGACGATGTATTTGTGGGGGCCGATCCGGGGCAGGTGCGGTCGCTGTTTTTGCAGACCTCGCCGGGCAGGTTTACCGAGCGGGTGCAGGGAGCCAACGACCTCGAAGACATGGGGTGCCTGTTTTTCGATGCCGATGCTGACGGAGACAATGATCTGTACGTGGTGAGTGGCGGCAGCAACCAGCCCGACGGCAGCGGCATATATCAGGACCGGCTGTATCTGAACGATGGCACCGGCAGGCTGACCCGCGCACCGGAGCGGCTGCCCGTTACCAACTCGTCGGGGTCGTGCGTGGTGGCGGCTGACTTCGACGGCGACGGTGATCTGGATTTGTTCCGGGCCGGGCGCGTCAAAATTGGGCAGTATCCGCTGGCACCGGCTTCGTATCTCCTGCGCAACGACAACGGGCGGTTTACTGACGCAACGGATCAGCTCGCGCCGGGATTGCGACAGGCGGGTATGGTTTGCGCAGCGCTCTGGACCGACTACGACGCCGACGGTGATGCTGACCTGATGCTGGCCGGGGAGTTTATGCCGATTACTATCTTCCAGAACAACCGGGGCAAATTCACAGCCCAGCCTATTCTGGCTGCGGGGCAACCCACCACCGGCCTGTGGAACTCGATTACCGGTGCCGATTTCGACCTCGACGGCGATACAGATTACCTGCTGGGCAACCTCGGCCTGAACTCGCGCTACAAAACCGCGCCCGGCGAACCACTGCGGGTGTATGGCAAAGACTTCGACGGCAGCGGTACAATCGACCCCGTGCTGACCTACTTTTTGCAGGGACAGGAAGTGCCGGTAACTATTCGTACCGAACTCAACGATCAGATGCCCGCCTTTGCCCGCAAACGCTTCACAAGTTTCCAGCAATATGCCAGCGCGTCGTTTGCCGATGCGTTTACGTCCGACGACCTGGCCGGAGCTGCGCAGTTCTCAGCCACTGAACTACGCTCGTGCTACC
>JBBRUB010000373.1:0-4697 GCA_038248175.1 Cytophagales bacterium
TATTACGCAGGGTTTCCTGGGCATTGGCAAGGGTTTCGGCAATGACAACACCTTTGCCTGCTGCTAATCCATCGGCTTTTAAGACAATGGGCAGGGCGTGGTTTTCGAGGTATATCAATCCGGCATCGAGCGTATCAGGAGTGAACGTTTTTGAGGCCGCCGTTGGAATACCGTATCGGGCCATAAACGCCTTCGAGAAGTCTTTGCTACCTTCCAGTTGGGCTCCCTCGGCAGTTGGACCCACAACTCTGAGCTTTTTTAAGTCAGGCTGCTGGCGCAAAAAATCTACAATACCGCGCACCAATGGCTCTTCCGGCCCTACAATGAGCAGGTCGATAGTGTGTTCACGAATGGCATCGGCGATGGCGTCGAAGTCATTGACGCCAATGGCCAGATTCGTAGCAACCTGCGCCGTTCCAGCATTACCTGGTGCCACGAATAAAGTACTACAAAGTGGACTCTGGGCCATTTTCCACGCAAACGCATGCTCACGCCCTCCCGCTCCTAAAATCAGAATGTTCATGTAGTCTGAACCAGAATTTTTGCAGGATTGAAACGATTTACAGGATTTTGCTGACGCATCTTAAATCTCGTTTAATCACCAAAATCTTGCTGAAAGCCTGGTTCCGGTTAGTTAGCTACTTCCGAGAGGAATTTGATGCGCATCAGGCGCAGGTCCTGCTCAGTAAAATCGTCGCTTCCAAATTCCTGGAGAGCAACAGCAATATTGTCGGTTTCGGCCCGCATGAAGTACTCGTAAATCTCATCCTGCCGGTCGTCGTCCATGACCTGATTGATGTAATAGTCCAAACTCAGCCGCGTACCAGAGTAGCAGATGTGTTCGATCTCCTCCATCAATTCTTCCATCGACAGCGACTTGGCTTCGGCAATTTCATCGAGATCAACTTTGCGGTCAATTTGCTGGATAATAAAAATCTTGACCTTCGACTTATTAACCATCGACTTAATGACGACGTCAGTATCGGTCTCGATCTCGTTCTCTTCAACGTACTTGGCAATCAGGTCAATAAAAGGGCGCCCAAACTTCTGCACCTTGCCCATCCCGACGCCGTTGATCTGCGCCATTTCCTCGCTGGAGGTGGGGTAAGTGGTGGCCATCTCCTCCATAGACGGGTCCTGGAAGATGACGTAGGGCGGTAGGTTCTTTTCTTTGGCAACCTTCTTGCGCAACGCCTTCAGCAAGCCAAGCAGTTCTTCGTCATGAGCCGCCCCGCCCGATGTCGGTACGGTTTCGGCGTCGCTCTCGTCTTTGCTGGACTCGTGACCGGCGTAGTCATGGTCTTTGAAAATCGTGATTGGATACGGATCTTCAATGAAGCTCAGCCCTTTCTGACTCACCCTCAATACCCCGTAGTTTTCGACGTCCTTGTCCAGAAAACCAAAAATGGTAAGCTGTTTGATAAGCGAACACCAGTAACCGCAATCTTCGCTGTATGCGCGTCCCTGCCCATACACAGCCAGCCGGTCGTGTTCATAACTTGTGATATACTGATTGGCAGTGGCCGTCAATACATCGGCCAGGTGCGCTACGTCGAACCGCTGATCCGTTTGCAGTACGGTTTGTAATACCAGCGTTACCTCGTGCTGAATTTTGATCTTTTCGGTAGGCTTCATGCAGTTGTCACAGAAACCGCAGTCCTTATCGAGCAATTCACCAAAATAACCAAGCAACTGCCGACGTCGGCACACCCCTACGTTGGCGTAGGAGACCATTTCGGTCAGCAGATGCCGGGCATTGTCGCGTTCAGTAACGGGTTTGTCTTTGTTGAATTTTTCGAGTTTCAGTATATCATCGTAGCTGTAGAACATCAGGCAGTTGCCCTCCAGTCCATCGCGACCGGCGCGGCCCGTTTCCTGATAATAGCCCTCCAGCGATTTGGGTGCGTCGTAGTGAATCACAAACCGAACGTCGGGCTTGTCGATACCCATACCAAATGCAATGGTGGCACATACTACATCCACATCCTCATTCAAAAACGCGTCCTGATTGTGCATCCGGGTATGCGGATCCAGCCCGGCGTGGTAGGGGAGGGCTTTTACGTCGTTGACGTTGAGGAGTTCGGCAATTTCTTCGACTGTTTTGCGGCTCAGGCAATATACAATTCCCGACTTGCCTTTGTTTTGCTTGATGTATTTGATAAGCTGCCGTTTGGCATCGGCCTTAGCCCGGATTTCATAGTACAGATTTTTGCGGTTGAACGACGTCTTATAGAGATCGGCCTCTTCCATTTGCAGGTTTTTCTGGATATCCTGCTGTACTTTGGGCGTGGCGGTGGCGGTGAGTGCAATGACAGGCAGGTTGCCAATGTCATCTACAATGCCCCGAATTTTCCGGTACTCAGGGCGGAAATCATGGCCCCATTCGGATATACAATGCGCTTCGTCGATGGCAACAAATGAAATAGTTGCTTTCTTTAAAAAGTGCAAATTTTCCTCTTTCGTCAGTGATTCGGGAGCAATGTATAATAGCTTGAGCGTACCGTTCAGCGTGTCCTTCTTGACCTTATTCATTTCAGCCTTCGAAAGCGTCGAGTTCAGGAACTGCGCATTTATTCCGAATGCGTTTAGCTGATCCACCTGATTCTTCATCAGGGCAATCAGGGGTGAAATAACGATGGCAGTGCCTTCGCTAACAATAGCGGGAAGTTGATAACACAGCGATTTGCCCGCGCCAGTGGGCATGATAACGAACGTATTGCGGCCTGCGAGAATACTCTGGATAATGGCTTCCTGCTCACCCCGAAACTGGCTGTATCCAAAAACTTCTTTCAACCGTTCTTTAAGAGTCGTATTGACTAATTCATCAACCTGCATCATTCTCTGAATCGTACAAATTTCACGCTACTCAACTGGTTGGCGTATCTTTGCTTTTTATAAAGTTAGCGAATATACGCGTCAAACTTTTTCTGTTTGTTATAATAGATGTTGAAGGTAGCAAAAAATCCCCAAATCATTGCCCGTGCCGTGTTGCAGGCCGAAGCCGACGCCATCCGGGACGCCATTGACCGGCTCGACGAGCAGTTTGATCTGGCGGTTGATGCCATTCTGAACACAACGGGCCGGGTGGTGGTGTCGGGCGTGGGCAAGAGTGCGCTGATTGGTCAGAAAATCGTGGCCACCATGAACTCGACCGGTACGCCCGCCCTGTTCATGCACGCGGCTGATGCCATTCATGGCGACCTTGGTATGATTCAGCCTAATGATATTGTCCTGCTTCTGTCAAAGAGTGGTAACACCGCCGAAATAAAGGGCCTGCTACCGATGCTGCGCGACAAAGGTGTGAAACTGATTGCGCTCGTCAGCGACCGGAACTCGTCTCTGGGCCGACAGGCTGACTTTGTCCTCCATGCTTACGCAGCCCGCGAGGCCGACTCGCTCGATCTGGCCCCCACTACCAGTACAACTGTAGCCCTCGCCATTGGCGATGCACTGGCTGTTAGTTTACTGGAGATCAGGGGCTTTACCCGGCAGGATTTCGCACGACACCATCCGGGAGGTTCGCTGGGAAAGAAACTGTACCTGAAAGTTGCGGATATTTTTCCCCACCACGGCTGCCCTACCGTATCAACGCATACGCTGGTTAAGGATGTTATCCTCGAAATATCGGCCAAACGGCTGGGAGCAACGGCTGTACTACATGAAGACGGTACCTTGGCGGGGGTTATCACCGATGGCGACATTCGGCGGACGGCAGCGGCACATAGGGAATTCTGGGAGTTGACAGCCGCCGATATTATGACGACAACGCCCGTCTGTGTCAATCCTGATACGTATGCTATTAACGCTCTGCAACTTATGGAAGACCGAAACATCTCTCAGTTAGTAGTAAATAGTCATGATAAAGTAGTGGGTTTCGTCCATCTCCATGATTTGCTACGGGAAGGCATTGTGTAGAATATAGTTACTGACTTAACGAATATAGTTACTGACTTAACGATTAGTACTCAACTTTGTTTAACTGAAAAAGGCAATCTGTTAAACAAATACCACATCTCCATTCCACACATTGGGGGATTATTTCCCCAACTCCCCAACCAACCTCATTAGAGCGGAGATTGTTTTTTTTAAGAAGAAAATTTTTTTCACACTGATAATCAGGGCATTACATTCATAAAAAAGAAGAAGCCATATGAGTTTTCTGAGAATGGTAGCGTTTTTGTCTATTGGGATAGCAGAACTGATTCAACCCGAAAAACTTAAACAGGTATGACCGCGCTCGAATTCACTCATCACATCGGAAAAGTATCCAAGTCGCTCCGCCCTTTCGCACTTCGGCCTACAAAAGACGTTGAAGATGCCAATGACCTGCTTCAGGACACGTTGCTCAAGGCATTTACCAACCGGGACAAATACACCGACGGTACCAACCTCAAGGCATGGTTATATACGATCATGAAGAACACGTTCATCACCAACTACCAGCGGATGGTACGCAAGAACACGTTTATCGACACAACCGATAATCTGCACTACATTAACTCGATGGAGAGCAGTACCGATAACACAGCTTATTCATCTTTTGCACAAGATGACATCAGTCGCGCTGTCAATAGCCTGGACGACACGTACAAAACACCGTTTATGATGCACTTCCGTGGGTTTAAGTACCATGAAATTGCCGCAAAACTCGATATCCCCATTGGCACGGTGAAAAACCGGATTCACATTGCCCGGAA
>JBBRUB010000374.1:0-4687 GCA_038248175.1 Cytophagales bacterium
TCCTGCACGACCACCTCCGCGATACGCTCCAGGCGGCTATGGTCATTCCGCTGGGCCATCAGATTAGTGAAGTGCCCGGCAAAATAGAAACGGCATTTGCACGCGGAAAGGTGGGCCAGAAAACGGGACTAAACGTGGCGCAGTTCAGGATGGTGCCGCAGCGGATTGTGGTCCGGCCCGACGGCGTTCAGGTACTCATCAGCGTTCAGTCTGAGGTAGCTGTGCTGGTGAAGAAATTGTAGGTTGCCACCGCCACAAGTACCGGCAGGCCGTGGTGCGGTACGGTTGCCACGCACCGGCAATCTCCTGAAGTGTTTTATACAACGCCCGACCCGTCAGCCCGTCGGTTTGCTGCGGATACGCCCGAATGATGCGCTGCCGGATCACGAGATCATCAATCGGAAATACATCGGGCCGGTCCAGTACAAACATCAGCAGCATTTCCACCGTCCAGCGGCCAACGCCTTTGATGGACAACAGGTACTGGACAACTTCTTCGTCGGTGAGGACATCGAAAAAAGGGCGGTCGAGCCGGTTGGTCAGCGCAAAATCGGCTACACTTTGTACGTACTTCACCTTTTGACCCGACAGACCCACCCCGCGCAGGTCATCGAAGTGCAGGGCCAGAAGTCCGTCGGGTGTGGGTATCTGGTTTGGAAACAGCCCGCACAACCGACCGAAGATAGCATCGGCGGCTTTAACCGAAATCTGCTGCGAGACGATGCTTTCGAGCAAGGCCATGTACACGTTGTCGGCGTAGTCGTTGACTATCTTTGGTGCGGCCGTTTCGGTAATAATCTGCGCCATAACGGGGTCCTGGGCGAGGTGAGCAAGAGCGAGGTTTGTCATTTACCAGAATGTTAATGTTTAAGCCGTCGAAGGACAAACTCCTCCAGCGTATTGATAACCGTATTGTTGGCCACATGCTTGATCAACGATATATGAGAATCAGCCAGTTTTGGCAGCAAAGAAGCATCAATGGCCTGCAACCCTTCAGGAATCATTGTTTGAGGCATAACAGAAATGCCCATACCTGCCCGCACAGCCGCAACAGCCCCGGCATAGCTGGGACTGGAAAAGACAAGTCGCCAGGACCGACTCGCCTTATCCAGAGACTCAATCGCAGAAGCGCGATACACGCAGGGTTGCGGAGCTAAAACCAGCGGAACCGGTTTTCTAGCGTCAATCAGGCTTACATCGCCTACCCATTTGAGCGGCTCCGACCATACATCCAGGCCGTTCGGAAAGTCCTCAGGCCGGTTCATTTTCACTAAAACCAGATCAAACTCATTCTTTTTGAAACGATCAAACAGCGTGAGCGTCAAGTCACATTCGATATTGAGCAGTATTCTTGGATGAATACGCGAAAAATCAGCCAACACATCGGATAGATATACGCTGGCAAAATTCTCGGGAAGGCCAAAGCTTACTTCCCCTTCGAGTTCGGGTTCCTTAAACCGGTCCAGTGCTTCTCGGTGGAGCGCGAAAATCCGACGCGCATACCCCAGAAAAATCTCCCCTTCGGGCGTTAGCGTAAACGCTTTTCCACGCACCAGCAGCAACTTCCCCAACAAGTGTTCCAGCTTGGTTATCTGCTGACTAACGGCTGATTGCGTGCGGCCTACCCGTTCAGCCGCCTTGGTAAAACTACCCGTTTCCGCAACGGCGATAAAACACTGTAAGGCTATGGTATCTATATTCATAAGAATTTCTGATTCAGAAGATAAGAATTTCGAGTTTCTCTACTATTAGAATAACTAATACTTTTGAACACTGAAACAAAGATAACTTATAAACATACCTGCCAATGGCGTTTTCACTACTCGATCAACTGTTTCACTTCGACAGGCTGTCCATGACCATGATGCTCTTGGTTGCCTTCATTGGTTTGTGCGTGGGCAGCTTTGCTTACCGGTATCTGAAAGGAGATAGTCAATATCGAACGTTCTTTATCCGGCTTACTTTACTGATCGGCTCGGTTATGGTTATGGTTAGTGCAGATCATTTGCTCCTTCTGTTAGTAACCTGGTGCTTGAGTAACGGGCTGCTGGTTCAGTTAATGATTCACAAGCCGGGCTGGAAAGCCGCAAAATCGGCAGGTTTGCTGGCAACAAAAAACTTCATCCTGGGAGCCGGATTTGTGGCCGGTGCTTTCGGACTATTTTACGCAACAACAGCCGAAACCAGTATCCAGGCCCTGCTGCACCAGCATACGCTTTCGCCCACCCTGATGCTGGCTTTGGGCTTGTTGCTGATCGGGGCTATGACCCAATCGGCCATATGGCCCTTCCACCGCTGGTTGCTTAGCTCACTCAATTCGCCCACGCCGGTTTCGGCCATTATGCACGCGGGCCTCATAAACGGAGGAGGGTTTTTACTCGTCCGATTTGCGCCACTCTATCTCCAGAGTCCCTACCTGCTGACGTTCATTGCCGTCATCGGGTTTTGTACCGCGTTGCTGGGTACGTTATGGAAGCTGCTGCAACCGGATGTAAAACGGATGCTTGCCTGTTCCACAATGAGCCAGATGGGCTTTATGTTCGTGCAATGTGGGTTGGGCCTGTTCCCGGCAGCGGTGGCCCATCTGGTCTGGCACGGCATGTTCAAAGCCTACCTGTTCCTGTCGAGCGGAAGTGCGGCCCGGGAAAAACGCGTCGATCAGGGCTATCCACCCACCCCCGTTGCCTTTATGTGTGCCCTTGTTTGCGGGTTAGCCGGTAGTTTCAGCTTTGCCATTTCCAGTGGTAAAACCTGGTTCACAGGTGATACGACACTCGTCCTGAACGTTGTCGCTTTTCTGGCCACGAGTCAATTTGCGCTGCCGATGCTCCAGTCCAAACCACTACGAACACTACCAGCGGCACTCGTCGGCACGGGACTTTTTGGACTCGTGTATGGGGGCAGCGTAGCGCTGATCGCATGGGTGATGGCACCGATGGGGTTAATGCAGCCCCAGGCCCTGAATGGTGTTCATATAGCGGGTATGCTGGCCCTCACGCTGGCCTGGCTGTACAGGCTATTTCTGCAAAAGCCGGCGACAGCAGCCCCGCTTTCGCCCTGGGTTCTGAAAGGATACGTAACGGCACTTAATGCCAGTCAGCCCCATCCTGACACCATAACCACACACCGCAACCACTACCAGTACCAATAACCCCCCTCATGAACACCACCGTTGTGACTAAGATAGATTACCCAACCGTACAGCAGGCAGAGCTTCTGGATACCGCCCAGGTATCCGATCTGGTTGCGCAGAGTTTCAAAATAATAGCCCCATTCTGGCCACTGAAGAACCTGATTGCCGTCAATCCCCTCCAGGGATTAGAGGAGTTACCCGTTGAGGAAGCCATGTTATTGGGAAGCACCTATTTCCAGCAGGCTGCTGTACCCGGACCGATGGAAGCCATCAACCGGCAAACCATTAAATGGATACAGGCCTATTTCGACGATGGGCAGGCTACCCTACCCATGCCCCTGCGCCACGCAGGGTTGTACACCGCCTGGAAACAGCTGGCCATTCATGATGCGTGCCTGCATGACAATAATAAGCAGAAACAGGAATGGTTGACCACCCTGCCTAAACACCCGGAGCAGGCCATACGGGAGTGCCTGCTTCAGTTAGGCATTGCCACCGATGAACACGAGCAATTTCTAACCCTCCTGCTCACCACTTTGCCCGGCTGGGCCTCTTATGTCCGGTACCGCACCGACTGGGCAGGGCTGGACGCCAATCATCCCCATCCGGTTACCCAGATCGAATATCTGGCCATACGGCTCATCATCACCCAGCTGTTATGGCCGGAAGCAAAGGCGTTATTGACCTGGCATCAGCAGGCGGTGGAACAGGCCCAGTCAGAACCAAACGCGCTGGACCAAATCCAGCAAGCCGAAAACAGCTACCGTTTGCCGCTACTTCAGCAAGTAGCCGACCAGCCGCTGGAAGAACCACGTACTCCCGAAGCACAGCTTGTGTTTTGTATCGATGTCCGTTCGGAGTCATTTCGTCGGGCAGTAGAAGCCACGGGTGATTACCAGACGCTGGGTTTTGCCGGTTTCTTTGGTATCCCCGTTCAGATCACCGATACCGTAACGGGGGAGTCCTATGCCTCCTGTCCGGTGCTACTCTCACCCGGACACACGGTTTACGAATCGCCTTGCTGTGGTCCGGCCGAAAAGGAAAATGATCGCACGGGTTACGTTCGTCAGACTAAACTCAAGCAGCTCTACCAATCCCTGAAATACACCTTCACGACGCCCTTTGCGCTGGTAGAAACGCTGGGAATAGCCAGTGGTATCTGGATGGGATTACGCAGCCTGGCACCCGGCATTGCGTCCGGGATTAAGAGTACCGTTGGTCAGTCGATTCGAAAAACGGTGGACGTAGAGCCATCACTGGATACGCTTCCGCTGGCCGACCAATGTGCGTTTGCCGAAGGGGCGTTGCGGTTGATGGGGCTTACCCACCATGTTGCCCCGCTGGTCGTATTGTGTGGACACGGCAGTGCTACCCAGAACAATGCCTATGCCACCGCGCTTGACTGCGGAGCCTGCGGGGGACGGCATGGAGCCTCCAACGCCCGTATTCTGGCGGGAATTCTCAATGCGGGTGCCGTTCGGGCCTATCTTCTTCAAAAAGGAATTCTAATCCCTGACACCACGCAGTTTATTGCTGCCGAACACAATACAACCA
>JBBRUB010000375.1:0-4685 GCA_038248175.1 Cytophagales bacterium
AGTGGTTGATTTGTTGGGACTTGCCATGATAATCGAAGTTACGCAAGAACACTGTCCGATTCAGCACGACCATACCATGGAACCAGCGGCTGGCGGAGTTAACGCCATAGCGTAATCAAAGTTTTAATAGGAGCCTAAATCACGTTCATGGTCTGCTCCTTGATTTTCTCCAGTTCGTCTTTCATCTGTACCACAAACCGCTGAATGGTGGCGTCGTTGGCTTTGGAGCCGATGGTGTTGATTTCGCGACCAATTTCCTGCGCGATGAAGTTCAGCTTTTTGCCGTTGGCTTCGTCGGTCGCCAGCACTTCCAGAAAATAGCTGAGGTGACTTTTGAGCCGGACTTTCTCTTCCGAAATATCGAATTTCTCGACGTAGTACATTAGCTCCTGCTCAAACCGGTTCTGATCGAAACTGTCGCTGTCCAGCAGTTCTTTCACTGAGTTGCGCATCCGTTCGCGCACGGCGGGGATGCGCTTAACGTCCTGCTCTTCAATGTCGCTTAGGCGGTCGCTGATGAGCTGGATGTATTCCTGAAATTTGGTTTCCAGCACGGCCCCGTCCTGCCGCCGAAACTCGTTGCACCGCCGGATGGCTTCCTCGACAGCAGCCCGCACGGTGGCGTAATCCTGGCCGTCGGCGGTGGGGTCTGCCGATTCGGTGAGGTAGGCGTTGGGCTGTTGCAGAGCCAGTTGCAGCACGTCGCTGTCCGATACGCTCATCAGCATGGTGTTGGCCGTTTCCTTGATGTCGCTGACGTAGGCCAGTACCAGCGGGCGGTTGATGGTCACGCCGGGACGCATGGCACCGGTACGCGCCACGTTGACATTTAACTCTACTTTGCCGCGTTCCAGTTGTTGCGTGAGCAGGGCGCGTAGTTCAATCTCTTTGTCGGAAAACTGACGGGGCATCCGGCAAAAAATATCCAGAAACTTAGAATTCAGGGTTTTTACTTCGGCAGTAACAGACAGCCCTTCGGCGTCGATCGTTGCATTGCCGAAGCCGGTCATTGATTTGAGCATTTGTATGGTTGGTTATGTAGGTTGGACCGGTCCAACCTACTTAAGCGCGTTGGCGGCCAGTTCTATGGATTCTTTGCGGGTGCGGGATACGTCGATGGCAGTGTAAATTGCCTGAAGCATGGAGGTTTCGTCGGCGAGGTTTTTGCCCGCAATGTCGTAGGCCGTGCCGTGGTCGGGCGAGGTGCGTACCACTGGCATACCCGCCGTGAAGTTGACGCCTTCTTCAAACGCAATGGCCTTGAACGGAATCAGCCCCTGATCGTGGTACATGGCCAGCACGGCATCAAATTTCAGGTAACTGCGCGTACCGAAGAACCCGTCGGCGGGGTAGGGACCAAACACCAGATGGCCTTTTTTCTGCCAGTCGGCCAGCAGCGGCTTGATGATGTCCTGCTCCTCGTTACCCAGCAGTCCTTCTTCGCCCGCGTGGGGGTTCAGGCCCAGCACCGCAATCTTGGGTTTGTCAATGCCGTAATCCTGCTTCAGCGACTGCATCATTAGGGTCAGTTTCTGGGCAATACGTTCGCGGGTTATGTTCTGGCGTACGCGCCCCAATGGTACGTGTCCCGTTACAACGCCCACCCGTAGCAGATCGCTGACCAGAAACATCAGGTTGTCAGACACGCCAAACTGCTCGGCGAGGTATTCGGTATGACCCGGAAATTTGAAGGCCTCCGACTGAATGTTTGACTTGTTGATGGGGGCCGTAACGAGAGCGTCAATGGCGCCGGCTTTCAGGTCATCAACGGCGCGTTGCAGAGACGCAAAAGCGGCCCGACCGGCTTCGGGCGTTACCTGCCCCGGCAAAATATCTTCGTCCTGATCGGGCCAGCAGGTAATGACGTTAGTTAGTTTAGGGTTGATTTGTCTGGCGTTCTGGATGCCGTTCAGATTCCAGTCTTTGAGGTCGAGCAGGTTCCGGTACCGGTTCAGTATCCGCAGCGAGCCATAGACAACGGGCGTACAAATCCTGTTTAACTGATTATTCTTCAGGGCTTTCAAGATGACCTCCGGGCCAATGCCGTTGTAGTCGCCGAGGCTGATGCCAATTACGGGCCGGTCGGTGCGGTCCGGTTCTGCGGCAGGCTGTTCGTCGCGGTTACCATCGTCGCCCATCTCGAAGAGCCGGTCGCGGGAGCGGTTGCCGTCGTTGCGGCCAGGTCGTGCATTAGCCTGATGGTCGGGCCGGTCACGGTCTCGCCGGTTGCGGTCATTGCGGGGCTGATTTCGATTGTTCTGGTCGTCGCGGCTGGTGGACTGGTCGTTGCCGGTGGATTCGTTTTCTGCTCCGTTAGCTACTCCTGGCTCATCGTTGTCCGTACGTTCCTGCGCTGCCGGTTCCTGCTGATTCCGATTGTCGGGGCTGCGGTTGCCGGACTGCCGGTCGCGGTCGCGCCGGTTGCGGTTTCGGTTGTTCCGGTTCGGGCGGTTGCTACGTTCGCCATCAGGACGCTCAGACTGGCTGCCGCTGTTGGCTTCGGAGTTGGTTTGACGGGTTTCGCCGGACTGCGAAGCCGGTGCCGATGGGGTATTGGCTTGTTGATTTGGGTTGGCGGATTGGCGTTCTTCCATAGACTTTTGTTAGTTTCGCCGAAGGTCCCCGGTAAGGGATCTTTGTCCTGCAAGTTACGAAAAGCCCCCGGATGTCTTCCAATACGCCTTCCATTCTCATTGCCGACGAGATGCACCCGTCGCTCTTTACGATGCTGACCGATGCCGGTTTCGGCTACGACTACCAGCCCGGTATTACCCGCGCGGAGTTGCTCACGACCCTCGCACCCTACAACGGGCTGATTATCCGCAGTAAAACCACCGTCGATGCTGAGTTGCTGAGCCAAGCGCCCAACCTGACGTTCATTGGCCGTGCCGGGGCCGGGCTGGATTTGATTGACCTCGCCGAAACCGAAAAGCGCGGTATTCGGGTGTTTCACGCGGGCGAGGGCAACCGCGACGCCGTGGCCGAACAGGCCGTTGGGATGTTGCTGGTACTGGTGACCAGTATTGGGAAAGCCGACCGCGAAGTGCGGCAGGGTATCTGGGACCGCGAAGGTAACCGGGGTTACGAACTCGGCAGTATGACCGTTGGCATCATCGGCTACGGCAACAACGGACAAGCTACCGCCCGGCGACTCAGCGGCTTTGGGTGCCGGGTGTTGACCCACGATAAGTACCGTGCTAATTACGGTGACGCCTTTGCCGAAGAAGCCACAATGGCCCGGATCATGGCCGATGCCGACGTACTGAGCCTGCACGTGCCACTCACCGATGACACCCGGATGCTGATAGATGATGCGTTTGTGGCACGGATGCAGAAGCCCTTTTATTTGCTCAACGTGTCGCGGGGTGAGGTGGCGTCACTGTCGGCGGTGGTGCGGGGGCTGGAAAGCGGCAAAATTCGCGGGGCCGGTTTGGACGTGCTGGAAAACGAAAAACTCGCCAGACTCACCCCCGATCAGCAAACCGCGTTCAATTACCTCCGCCAGTCGGACCGGACCGTGCTGACGCCCCACGTAGCGGGCTGGACCCACGAAAGTTACGTCCGCATCAATGAGGTGCTGGTTCGGCAGATGGTATAGGGGCGCCCGTCTCTACTTCGCTGGTACAAAATTCGCGCTCGTACACACGGTACCGGCCCCATTGACGAGGCAAATCTGCCCCGTAATTGCGCCTGCCGGGACCGTGACGCGGATAGCGTTTTCGCTCGTGAAAAACGTTTTGGCGGACAGCGATCCGTCATTGAATCGAACATCCAGCACCGAAGCGAAATTGGTACCGGTCAGGACGATGTCATCGCCAGGTTTGGCTGACTTCGGCGTGAAATCAGTGATGGTTACCAGCCGGAGAACCGTGAATGCGTCGGAGAGGGTAGGTTCATTCGTGACGTTGGTAACGCGGAGCGGTCCGGTTTGTGCGTTGGCCGGTACCAGCACCCAGTATTCGGTATCTTCGTTTTTACCGCCGTTCACTGCCCCCGTGGTCGTTCCGGCAAAAACTACCTGTGCATCCGTCAGGAAATTTCCCCGCAGCACAACCCGCTCGCCAGGCCGCGCGCGTTGCGGGATAATTCCGGTAATGACGGGCTTCTGAGTCACAATCAGTGGAGCCGGTGCGGTGGCGGTTCCGGCGCGATTTCTTACCGTTACGGGGCCGCTGGTGGCTGTGGGTGGGATGTTTACTTTCAGTACACTGCCCTGCGTCTGGTCAAAGATTTGAGCCAGGGTGCCGTTAATACGTACCTCGGTGATCCGGTGCATAAACTGGCCCGTAATGGTAATGGGACGGTCGCGGAGTTGGCGCGTTGGCGTAATGCTGGTGATAACCGGTGCGGTATAATAAAAGAACGGTTCCTGAATGGTATAACTGCCGCCGGGGCCGCTGAGCACGATGCTTACGTCGGCCGGAGCGGGCAGGGTAGGCACCGTAATCTCGATTAGTGTATTGCTCAGGACCCGAAACGAAGCTGTAAACCTATTGAACGTCACGCCCGTCACATCGCGCAGGTTAGCTCCGTTGAGCATCAGTTTATCCCCCGCAATGCCGTCGTAGGTAGTTAGACCCGCCACGGGGGGGCGAACAATTCGAATGCTATCGGTGCTGATGGCGGTCAGGGTTTGGAAAACGGTTATCGTTACGCGCCCGGTGGTGGCTTCGGGCGGGATAATG
>JBBRUB010000376.1:0-4683 GCA_038248175.1 Cytophagales bacterium
CCCGCTGGTGGGCACGGCATGGGCGCGGGGTCGGAGCTAACGGGCCTTTGATTTTGGCTTGGGGGGGCTCTGCCCCGTCGTGACTGACCCACGCCGATCATCTATCCGGGCGTCAGGCGGTTTCGGTAGGTGTCGGGCGTCAGTTGTTGGATAGACCCGCCGGCTGCGAGTTGGTTGATGCGCCAAAGGTTGGCCAAGAGTTCGGTAGTCATTGGTTTTTGGATTATGGTTTGGGCAATAGTTTTTCGGAGAATTGCGTCAGGCCATTGACCGCGTCGTTACCAAGTTCATCGCGGATTTGGGTGTTCAGGACTTTCCAGATTTTATGGCATCGTTTGGCCAGCGCAGCGCCTTCGTCTGTCAGAAACAGGCCATTGCGAAGGTCGTCGGTGAGCCAGCCGTTTTTCTGGAGCAGAGCTACGTCGCGGCTCATGGCTGACTTCTCAATCTGGAGTTGCCTGGCGAGCGTTGTTTGCCGAATACCGGGCTGCGGAAAGATGCGCATGAGCAACCCCGCCTGCGCAAACGTTACGCCCTCGGTAGTAAAGGCTTCATTGTAGCGGCCTGTAATAATACGCGACAACATCCTGAGCCGCCCGGCAATGCAGTACTCGTTGGTATCCATGCAGCAAAGGTGAGTGGCAAAAGTTGTATATGCAACTTCGTGCTTTATATTTGCCCTCATTCAATTCTGGAAACTAAGATAAGCCTATGAATCCCAACGATCTGACAACCCATCTGGAAACGACACTCCAATCAGTCAGCGCGCTGTTGACAACCTTATCTGCCGACGACTGGCAACGGTCTCAGGGTGAGAAATGGAGTATTGCTGAAGAGTTCGAGCATCTCCGTTTATCAACTCAGGCAACGGCTTTTATCCTGAGTACGGCGGGCCGGTCGCGGTGGCATTCCTATACAGGCGAGTCCCGTTCGTTCGAAGCCATCCAGACGCAGTATCAGGTGAGTCTGGCCGCTAATCCTGGCGTGACTAACGCGGCCACACGTCCGTCAGCCGATGCCCAGACCCTGGCTGATCAGCTCACCAACTGGACCCGGATGGGGCAGTTGGTGTCTGTGGCCGTGGCTGAATTAACTGAAGACGAACTCGATACAAACACCGTCTGGAAGCATCCATCGCTTGGGCCACTGACCGTTCGGGAGATGATTTACTTCACCATCCACCATACCGAACACCACCAGCGTAGCATGATCCGGAAACAGGCTTCTGCTGCACCCACCGTAATTTAGGATTAATGACCACGTCAACGGGCGGGCGTTGGCCATAGAACGTGTCCGGCAGCAAGCCTAAAACCGGCCACGTAAAACCGTGATGCAGATCAGCAATATCATGCCAATTTGAAGCGCCGTCAGCACAAAAATATGGTTCGTCTGGTCGTTCGATTCGGTTAGTAATTCGTCACCCACGGTTAGCTGGAGGGTTGTCAATTGGTCGAGGGTACGGTTCATCTGCCCAAATGCATTCCGGTTAGAGGGCGTCAGCAGAAGCTGACCGGCCCGGCTGGGGTTGGTTGCTGCCACGGTCAGTGTCTCGTTGGTCAACTGATTGTAGTCGGCTAACTGCCGCCGAAATGCCTGAAGTTCAATGGTTTCCTCCTCCGTCATCAGGGTCTTGCTGAACCTGGTCAGCAGCGAATCGGCCCGGCGTTTGTTGTGGTCTATCTGCCACGTTAGCAGCTTCATGGATTGTTTCTGCTCCGAAAACACGTAGTCCTCCAGCGACTGCCGCTGATTGTTCAGCGTTGCGGTAAGCTGCACAATAATGGCCGTGGGAACGAGCCGGTCGTTGTACGTACTGACAGACGCCTGTCGTAACTGAAGCAGGCTGTCGCGGCTCAGAAAAACGCTGACCAGAATCAGACTGAGTAGGGCGATGAGTAAGAAGAGCGTCCTGCTCCTGTTGCGGGTGGAATCTGGTGCTGGCATTTGTTACGATGTTTTAGAAGCTGTTTGAATTGGAATCTGACGGGTCAATATAAGCATTCTTTCGGGGCCGTTTACCCGGCCCGGCCCTATAAGGCTGTCTGTTTCAGCGATGCCAGTACGCCCTCTTTCAGCGAATACGTTGACGTTTGAATCCGGTCGATGCCGTAGGTACGCAGCACGTAGTCGATCAGACAAACGGCCACAACGATCATGTCCACGCGCAGTTCGATCATGCCGGGCAGCCGCATTCGTTCGTCCTGATTGCGGCTCACGAGTAACTCATAGGACCGGTAAAATTCGGCAACGGGCAAACTGAACGTGGCCTGATCGGGGTCGGGGAGGTGGCCGCGTTCGTGCATGAACCACATATCGACCAGCGTATCGAATGATCCCGACGATCCGGCCAGCATCGCCGGTTCATACTGATGAATGGCGTTGGCCAGCGGTAGCAACTGCTCCCGAAAGTAAGTGTGTAGCCTGTTGACCGACGTAGCCGGAATGGGGTCTTCGCGCATGAACCGTTCCAGAAGTCGCTGCCCGCCAATCTCGAAACTTTGCTTCCAGAAAACGCGCTCCTGATTGCCGAGAACAAACTCTACGCTCCCCCCGCCAATGTCCATCACGAGGGCCGTTTGCTCACCAAGCGCGCCAGCCGCCCGAACACCCCGATAAATATAGTCTGCTTCCTGCTCGCCGGATATGACCCGGATTACGATGCCGGTTTCCTGCCGTACCCGCTCAATGAACGCAGCCTGGTTCTGGGCTACACGAATGGCACTTGTACCAAGAGCCACGAATTGCGACGGGTCCAGATCATATTGGTGGATAACCTCCCGGAAATAGCGCAGCACGACCAACGCCCGTTCCGTAGCTTCGTCGGTGATAAATCCCTGATTGATACCGCCCATGCCAATTTTGGCCGGTCGGCTTTCGCGGAAAAGCGTCTGGTAGCCGCTGGTTGTTTTAGTGGCAATGATCAGGTGAAAGGTGTTGGTGCCGAGGTCGATAATGGCTTGTTTCATACCGGCAAAACTACTACCTTTGCCATCCGGTTTTAGCTAAAACACAACATTTTACACAATGCTTATCATTAACGTTAAAGACAACGAGTCAATTGACAAAGCGCTCAAACGCTTCAAAAAGAAGTTTGAGAAAACAGGCGTTCTACGTCAGTTGCGGTCGCGGACAGCTTTCCAGAAGCCGTCGGTAAAGCGTCGCACGGAGGTTATCAAAGCTGCTTACAAAGAGCGGATGTACGGTAACCATACCGAGCAATAGATATTGCCGGTAGAGCGTGGCTGGTTTGGTTTGCTGATTGCGCAGTCAGCCCGCCCAAGCCAGTTCAGCCAACAAAATCAAAGCAGCCGATAGTGATGTCGGCTGCTTTTTTTGTCTGAACCAGAATGTCTGAACAGCCCGGCAGGATTTACAGGATTCAATTGATTTTCCTGATCTTGCGCTGCGTAAATTTGGGCGTTTACCCTTATCTGATGAGACTGTCCCGAAAACCTTTTTAATCGTGAAAAATCATGCCGGGCCGCCGAGCGGTTCAGACAGTTCAGACGATTTCCTCCAGCACATCCGCTACGAAAAGCGACTGAGCCACCATACACTCACGGCTTATACCAATGATCTGGCGCAGTTCAGCGCGTTTCTGCTGACCGAATGCAACATAGACCAGCCCGCCCACGCCGACTTCCGGCCTATTCGCTCCTGGATTGTGAGTCTGGTAGAAGCCGACCTGGATAAGTCGTCGGTGAACCGCAAGATTGCCACGCTGCGTAGTTTCTACGGCTATCTGCTGCGCCGGAAAGCGATCAGTGCCGACCCCATGACGAAGATTCAGGCCCTGAAAACCAGCCGGAAACTGCCCGTTTACGTGGAGGAGAAGCCGATGGACATGCTGCTCAGCGACGTTGAGTTTCCCGACACCTTTGCCGGTCTGCGCGATAAACTTGTGCTGGAACTGCTCTACGGCACCGGCATCCGCCTGAGCGAACTGATTGGCCTGAGAACCGGCAACGTTGATCTCTACAACAAAACCGTTACCGTACTGGGCAAGCGCAACAAACACCGCATTGTGCCGCTGACCCAGCCGCTGTTTGAGCTGATTCAGCAGTACAACACCCTGAAAGCAAGCGAGTTTGGCAATGAAGCCGATACGTCGGTGCTGATCGTGAGCGACAAAGGCGTGGCGGGCTACCCCATGCTCATTCAGCGGATTGTACAGCGGCATCTGACGCTGGTTACGACCCTCGAAAAACGCAGTCCGCACGTGCTGCGCCATACCTTCGCCACGCACCTGCTAAACCGGGGAGCCGACCTCAACGCCATTAAAGACCTGCTTGGCCACAGCAGCCTGGCCGCCACCCAGATTTACACCCACACCAGCCTCGAACAGCTAAAGAAAACCTACGATCAGGCCCACCCAAAAGCCGGTAACGCGGGTGGAAACCCGCCCTGAGCGTCAGCAACCTTTACCGGCCAAAGCCTTAGCGTACTGTACTGTGTCATGGAAACCCGCCCTGAGCGTCAGCAACGAAACGAACATAAGTTAACAGGCCAGCGGGTTTCTACCCGCGTTACTCTCACGCCATGAATATTCTCCAGATGAGTCAGACGCTGTTCTACCTGATCGAGCAGCAGCCTAATTCAGAAAAGGCCGTGCTATACCTGCAACAGCAGACCGACGCGTTTCATACCGACCCTAAACGCGCCACGTTCTACCGGGTCTTTACG
>JBBRUB010000377.1:0-4675 GCA_038248175.1 Cytophagales bacterium
AGCAGACCGTCCTCACCGCTCTGTTCTTCTTCCAGTTCTTCGAGTTGCCCAATAATGGTGTCGCGCTCGGTTTCCAGCGCGTCGATGGCCTTCTTCTCAGCCACAAAGTAGCGGTCAATGAGTAGAGCCGGTTTCAGCAGCTTGCTCTCGATACCGTCCAGCCCGTCGATGTCTTTTTCTTTGATGGTGCCGTTTTTTTCTTTCGTCTTCTTCTTGATACGGTACACCTCCCGCCCGGCTTTCCAGCCATCGGCAGCAATCACGAATAAATCGTCCTGCATGGTTTCATTCCAATAGCTCATCAGATGCTGGTACACGTCGTACTTGTCGATCAGCCTTAGATTGGCAAACGCCTGCAACAGCCCTTCGGACAGTTCATGAATCAGCTTTTTGGGTTTCACACCCACGTCCAGCCCGCGCAGCATCTGGGTAGCCTGCCGTTGCCAGTCGGCAAATACGGACAGTACCTGCCGACTATAAGTGCCAAATTCGGGATGCCCGAAAATGGTGGCTTTGATGGCCGTTTTGTCAATGGCCAACTGGCTGTAGCCGGGCCGGTCGTGCGGGGCAAACAGGCTTATTTTCAGTACCGGGTACACGTCCCAATACGGTTGCAGGGCGTCGATGTCAACATCTGGAATGCCGCCGTTGAGGTGGGCGGCAATGTCCTGAATATCTTCGTCTTCCTGGCTGTCGATGTAACGTGGAATATTGAGGTTGTAGTCTTTCTCCTCAATTTCGGTCAGCGGCACAATGCGGCTGTATTTGGGCAGCTCCAGTTGCCTGTTAAACACATCCACGATCTTGTGAATGTCCTGATCGCGCAGGCGGTTCTTGGGGCCGTCTTTAGTGAAATCCTTACTGGCATCAATCATAAAGATGGCCTTCCGGTTCTCGGCATTCTCCTTATCAATCACGATCAGACAGGCCGGAATACCGGTCCCGTAAAACAGGTTGGGAGCTAACCCGATGATCCCTTTTACGTAGCCCTTCCGAATCAGATTCCGGCGAATATCCGCTTCGGCATTGCCCCGAAATAACACGCCATGCGGCAGGATAACGGCGGCCTTTCCATGACGCTTCAACGACCGGATAATGTGGAGCAGAAAGGCATAGTCGCCGTTTTTTTCGGGGGGGATTCCAAATCCATTAAATCGACCAAAATCGGTACCCTCCCGAAATAGCGAATTGGTGTCGCCACTGTCGGCATCATACACGCCATTACTCCAGCTTTTGAGCGAGAAGGGCGGATTAGCCACTACAAAATCGAACTGTTGCAGCCCGCCACCGGCATCTTTAAATTGTGGGTCAGACAGCGTACTGTTGCCCGTACACTTGATAAGTGCCGTTGGGCAATCGTGCAGCACCACGTTCATACGGGCCAGGCCAGCGGTAGCACTTTCTTTTTCCTGTCCGTAGATCGTAATTTTCTTTTCGGCTTCGTCGGCTACTTTCAGCAGCAGCGACCCCGAGCCGCAGGTAGGGTCGTAGATGGTTGTGTTTGGGCTGGTGTTGTCGTGGTTGATGCCGATGATTTTAGCCATGATGCGGCTCACCTCGGCGGGGGTGTAAAACTGGCCTTTGCTCTTGCCGCTTTCGGTGGCAAAGTTGCGCATCAGGTATTCGTAGGCATCGCCCAGCAGATCATCCCCCTCGGCTTTGTTGGTGCTGAAATCAAGCCCTTCAAAAATACCGATGAGTTTCGTCAGACGATCTACTTTCTCCTTGCCGGTACCGAGTTTCTCCGGGTTGTCGAAATCGACTTTAATGGAGCCAAGCGTCGTGTTGGCGGTTTCAATGGGGCCAATGATTTTCTTGTTGATCAGATCGCCGATGTCGGGGTTGCCTTTCAGGGCCACCATATCGTTGAAACCGGCCCCCTCGGGAACTGTGATGGGGGCGTAGGGTATGTTGGCGTACTTATCGCTGATGTATTTGATGAACAGCATCAGCAAGACATAATCTTTGTATTCGCTGGCATCCATACCACCACGGAGTTCGTCGCAGCTTGCCCACAGGGATGAATAGAGTTCGGATTTCTTAACGGCCATTAGTTACGATTGTGTGTTGATTGACAAGGCTACTGCTTCTGGGCTACTTCTATTTCTTGTATGTTCAGTTCAGGATTCCGGTAGTAAATGCTCTGGTTAAAAAAACGGTCAAAGCTGCAATTGCCGTAGCAACTCCACAATGGCAATCATCTGGTCGGGTTTCCAGAGGTCGGGGCGGTCTTTGCGTTTATACATCTGGTCGTAGGGTACTTTGGCCTGTTTCAGGACCAACCCGATTCGCTTTGTGTTCTGCAAACGCTTGCCCATCGTCTCCTGCGCCTTACGAAACTCATTCAGCATCTGGCGGTCCTCATCCGTACCGAGGGCGGTTAGAATGGCACTGGTGTCCTCGGCGGTGAGGGAGCGAAGGCCCAGTTTTTTCTGGTAAACCGTACCCGCCGATCCCGCCAGCAGATCGTCGGGAGCCTCTTCTACGAGTTCGGCGGCTTTATCGAGTAGGGTCAGGTAATGCTGGGCAGCGGTTAGAATCTGCTCTTCGGTCTCTCCAAACGACATACTGTCTTCATCAGATGAAGACAATAATACAAAATTTGTGTCCATCTGTTGCCATCGCGTTTTGCGTGGATTTTGAACTATCTGGTAATCAACGTGTCAGACGTGGGCGTTGACCCGTCAGGCTGAACTGAAGGCTAACTCACTCAATCCGCCCCGTGTGTCGCGCTATTTCAATACGTGGCTAATATTCATTCTGATTACGGCCCTCGTCTCCTATTACTGTATGGGCGTCACGCTTAACGTGCTGCGGGTGGTGCCGATGGTAACGGAAGAAATCAGAGCCGCCATTGATGCCGCCAGCCGGGAGGAGCGTGAGCGGGAACGGGAACGGAGTCTGGAAGCGGAGCAGCGACTCTTGCTGCAACAGGAGACCCTGAAGGCGGAACTGAAAACACTCAAAGGCCAGGTAAATCCTCACTTCCTGTACAATACCCTGTACTACTTCTTCATCAAAGCCTCTGCTATATCGGACGAACTGGCCGAGAGTATTCTTCAGCTCAGCGACATCATGCGGTATAGTATGCAGGACGGAGTTAACCGGGTGCGTCTGGACGAAGAAATTGATTATATCCAGCAGTACATCGACCTCCACCTTGTGCGTAACCCTGACGAATTGTTCATTGATTTCGTAGTTGAGGGGCCGACCGACCAGAAAGAGATTCCGCCGTTTTTACTGATCGGTCTGGTCGAAAACGCAATTAAACATGGAAAACTAAACGAAGCTGATCATCCCCTTCGTCTGCATATCCAGGCTACAGATACCCACATAATACTATTGAGTAGCAACCTCAAAAACTACAAGAAAGACGTGGAATCAAACCGGATTGGTCTGACTAACCTGCGCCGACTGCTTGAACTGACCTATCCGCAGCGGTTCACGTTCGAGGTGCGGCAGACTGACGACGATTTTAGCTGCGAACTGATCATACAGACCTGAATAATCTCCCAATGGATATTTCCTGCGTACTTATCGACGACGAGCGGATGGCCATCGACCATCTGCTGACCTATATCGAACCTATACCGTCTTTGCGAGTAGTCGGTACGTTCACTGACCCTGTCAAGGCACTTGCGTTTCTGGAAGAAACATCCGTCGATGTTGTATTCATGGACGTCGAAATGCCCAAACACCCGCTTGGCAGTGTGGACCTGGTCACTATTCTTGGCAACCGACACCGGTATATTTTTACAACGGCGTACCCGCAGTACGCTCTGAAAAGCTACGACTATGACGCGGTAGATTTCCTGCACAAACCGTATTCATTCGAGCGGTTCGCGAAGGCGGTGCAGAAAGTTAAGGCCGCCCTCACCAGTCCTCCGACCGATGCACCGGCTGCATTAGATACACATAGCTATGTCCGCTATGAGGGGAAATTACAGCGGCTGGAACTCGAAACAGTCAGCTACATTCAGAGTGAGCGCAGCTACATAAGCATCTACACGGACAACGACGGGATCACGTTGCAGATGGCCATTGGCGACATTGAAAAGCAGTTACCCGGATCACAGTTTATCCGGATACACAAGTCGTATATCGTGTCCCGGAAACGGCTGGACCAGATTGAGACGAACCACGTTGGTGTACTGAGGGGCGGGAAACTTATAAAAATACCCATAGGCGACGTGTACCGGAAGGCTGTTCTGGACACGATTATGCCCACCGTACTTCAAAAGAAATAGGCCCAGGGTCACGCCTGTTCGTTATCAGCCACCTCGTCAGACGAAGTTTGCAGTTGTCGTCGCCGTTCATCAAACTCGGCTTTCTCTACTGCGTATAGCTGGCAGGTTTTCGGGTACTTCGCCCGGAGTGCGTCCACCTTTTTAGCTGTTGCCCGGTATGAACTGAATTCCTGCGGTTTTTGAGGGCTGCGGGTGGCTATACCAGCCATCTCTCCATCGGCATATAGAAAGAACTCCTGCCCTCCCCGTCTTCCAGACTGATAATATATGTCATTGATTTGCCTGACCAGATTTGCGTTTTGTGCGCAAATGTAAAGGCCGAATGGGCAATACGACACCGTAATGCGATTTTATAGGTGTCTGGCTCGTCGGAAGATATAGACGTAAACATTTGGAGCAGACGAGTCGAAGAAGGACAGTTCCCATCC
>JBBRUB010000378.1:0-4666 GCA_038248175.1 Cytophagales bacterium
CGATAAAACCAAACGCATTCATCTGGTTTTTACCATTACCGACGCCACCCGGCAGAGCGGTTGCCAACTGCTGGTGTTCAAACCCAAACCCCGCCAGTTTTCGGGCGCGGGCTACAAAACGATGGGCGACATGATGATGCCGCATCTGGCCCAAAGTCAGCGCGAACAGCAACAGGCCATGCAGCAGCAACAGACCGAAGACAACCAGGAAGAGGACGCGGAAATCCGGGAATTGCTGGCCCGGAAGCGCAAACTTATGAATGAACTGCAACAGAAAGCCATGGACGGTGTGGCCAATGCCGCGATGTTTAACGATGTAGCCGAAATAAGCCGCACCGCCAATAAAATGGCTGCCGAAACCGATAATGAGTATCGGTTGGCCAACATCGAACTAAGCATCGAGGAACGGCGGCTGCAAATTCAACTCGATGATATGCAGGGCGAGGGAGCCGCCGAACAACGGGCCAGAATTCGCCGGAAAATGGCCTGTATTCCCCGTCAACGAGACATCTACACCCGGCAACGCAGCGAACTCAATGCGCTGAAAAAGAAGTACCCCAAACCCGAAGACGCTTATGATTATATGGAGAAAGCCGGTGCCGTAAAGGGTCGGTACATGAACGAATTAACCCAGAGTTGTCCCGAATAAGCCGATGAAAAAACTAACTACCCTGGCAGGGCTGCTGTTGCTGCTGCTTTGTTCATTTTCTATGCAGGCCCAGATTGGCATGGGCGGCACCCCCCACCCGTCGGCAGTGCTGGACCTCAAATCGCCGGCCAATGACAAAGCATTTTATCCGCCCCGGCTTACCAGCACCCAGCGCAAAGCCATTGCCCAACCCCAGGCCGGTGCCTTTGTGTATGACACCGACAAGAGTGCCATGTACCTCTACGACGGCCAACGGTGGCTTCCGCTCCTAACCGGCGACCCCAACCGCGTTCCGCTCAGTGTGCGTACCGCCAGCGACGGGGCCGAAGGAGATAACTTCGGTAGGAGTGTGGCTATCTCGGGCGATTTTGCCGTGGTGGGCGCACCAGACAAAGAAATTGGCAGTAACGCCAGTCAGGGAGCCGCTTATATTTTCAGGCGCACGGCCAACGGCTGGACCGAGCAGACCCGGCTTACAGCCAACAACGGGGCTTCGTTCGATTATTTTGGGGCCAGCGTAGCTATTTCGGGAAACTACGTGGTGGTAGGTGCCTACGGAAAAACTATCGGCGGAGCTTTTAACCGGGGGGCTGCGTATATGTTTTTCCAATCGGCGGGCGGGGTCTGGAGTCAGGTTCAGCAGTTGGTCAGTACCGACCCGGCAGCATTCGATGCGTTTGGCAACAGCGTAGCTATTTCGCCGACTTACGTGGTGGTGGGGGCTTCGGGAAAAACCATTGGGACCAACAGCCGACAGGGCGCGGTCTATGTTTTTTCGATTACGGCCTTCTCTTTGGCTGGCCCCGTCTGGGGTCAGGACCAACGCCTAATCGCCACCGACGGGGCCGCTACCGATGGGTTCGGGACCAGCATAGCCATTTCGGGTACGTCTATTCTGGTGGGTGCCCCGCGAAAAACCATTCTCGGCAACGCCAACGAAGGAGCCGCCTACGTTTTTCTGCGCAGTACTTTTAATGTCTGGATTCAGCAGGTTCGGCTGACCAGTGCAGATGTGGCTAATGCCTATTTTGGTCAATCCGTAGCTATTGCCGGTGACCGGGCCGTGGTGGGGGCTTATGGAAGAACCGTTTCGGGCAATGCGAGCCAGGGGCGGGCCTACGCTTTTTTGCGAACCAGTGGAAGCTGGAATGTCTCGCATACATTATCTGCCCCGACGGGAGCCGCTGGTGACTGGTTTGGTTACAGCGTTGCTGTTCAGGGCGATTATGTCCTGATTGGCGCACCTAACCGGAACGGGGGTGGGATACCGAATCAGGGGGCCGTTTATGTATTTCAGTTCTCCAAACCCGAACATGTTCGGCAGCTTTTAACCGATATTAATCCGTCTGATAGGAGTACCGGTGGTGCTGTTGCCCTCGACAATGGGCGCTACATTATTAACGGGACAGATTTCGAGGAAAGCAAGGGTAAAGTAAGTTTCGGTACGCTCGACAACTAATGCCATTCACCAAGCCAGTTCTGTTCATAAAACCAGTAAAACCTGTATCCCCGATGAAAACACCCTTCCTCGTTCCCGCCCTCGCCCTGCTAATGGCCTGTGGCGGCAAAACCAAAACCAGTTCTACCGACGCCACCACCACTACAGCTTCCGTAGCTGACTTGCCGGAAGCCGAAAGCAGCGGCCCCGGCGCGGGCAAATGCCTGCTCACGTACCAGACCAAGATGGACGAAGCCCTGCCCCTCGCCACCATCAAAAAACACTACACCGGCGACATGAGCAAGGCCGAACTCGATTACACTAAATCGGAGAAATACGCCAACCGTGACACGTACAAATATGAAATAGCAACGGGCAAAACGATTACCCACGAGTTCAATGGCATGAAGGTAAATGTACCCGAGATGTACGAAATCGGGCTGGCCTGGATCGAGGAAATCGAAGAAAAATACCACCCCGATGCCAAAGCCCGCTTCCTGCAAATGTACCGCACGCCAACGCCCGAAGAACTCGCAAAAACGAAGGCATATTTGGACAAGCAATTGGGCGAAAAAATGGCCGAGAAAGGCATGACGTCCAGCGGTGAGAAAAAAGCCGGGAAGGACGTAGCGGGGGGTATTATGAACCGGAAAATTGAGTTTCAGCAGTTTTTGGGGCTGGGCGATGCCGCATCGTGGAGCGTGCCGGACAATGAACTACACGTACTGGCGGGCCGCACCGAGTTCCGCGTCATTGCCAACGCCGGCCCCGATAATACCGCCAACCTCGAATTAGCCAAAAAATTAGCCGCCGACGTACTGGCGAAATGTAAGTAAAACCCACACAATCCCATGAAAAAATCACTCCTGCTTCTGCTCGTTCTGTTCCTGACCCAAACCACTCAGGCTCAGGACTGTGGTAATTACTTCTCCTTCAAAAAAGGAATGAAGTTCGAGCTGACCAACTACGATAAAAAAGACAAACCAGCGGCCTTGCTCAAGTATGAAATTATTGACTACAAGCCCGTTAACGGAGGTACGTCGCTGGTGATGGCCGTGGAAACCTACGACATGAAAGGCAAATTGCTGGCCAAAGGTGAGTCGGCGGGGAAGTGCGTTGGCGGCACGTATTTTACCGATGTGCGCAACATCAGCTCCGACATGGTTCCGAAGTCGGCCGATATCACCATGACGGTTTCGGGCGATCAGTTGGCGTATCCGGCCAAACTCAATCCGGGCGATAAGCTGAACGATGCCACCATCAGCATAAAGTCATCGCTGGCAAGCGGCATGTCGCTCATGAACATCAACGCCACCATCACCGACCGACAGGTAGCCGGTAACGAAAGCGTGACCACCCCGGCGGGTACGTTCGAGTGCGTCAAAATCACCTACACGCTCAACGTGCGGTTTATGGGCAATCGAACGCTAACGGTATCCGAGTTTCTCGCACCGGGCATCGGCGTGGTGAAGTCAGAGCAGACCGACAACAAAGGCCGCAAACAGTCGTCAACGCTGCTGACCAAACTGGAAAAGTAGCCTGCCATGCGTATCCGAACCTTCCTCTTTTCATTGCTCGTCTGTTCAACTGCCGTTGCGCAAAAGCCCATAAAATTCAGTGAACAGTTGACATATTCGTACACCAAAAATGGCAAGTCTGCCGAAATGAGCGTATATCTGGACCGCAAAACCTCGACCTGGCTCTTTACGAACGACGACACCTTTGGCGGCACCGCCGGGGGCTTAGCGTTTGTGGTGGCTTACCCCAGCGGCACGTACCTGTTCTGCGGCACCGACGACGTTGGCATAAATTCGTGCCAGAGATACCGCACAAAAGCCGTTCCCGGACAGGTAACGAAAACGTTCGGCAAACCAACGGGCAAACGTAACGTCTTCGGCAAAAACAAGTACGGCTGGCAAACGCTAACGGGCGTAGAACATATTCTCGAAGCCGGGCGCATGACCCAGCCGACGTACTTAGCCACGGTGCCGTTTAACCCGACTCCGTTGTATGCCTACAACTCGTTGCTGGTGACGGAGTTTTACCTGCCCATTTTTCAGCACGTTAACTATGCCGAGGTTCTGCCGCGCAACCAGTTGGTTGTGTCGGAGCCAACGCCGGGCGGGGCAAAACTAATGTTTCTGTCACCCACCGAGTATTTTCTGGATCTACGCACCTACCGCATCGCCGACATAAAACCCTAAACGCCCTGTAGCTATGCGTCACCTGTTCCTTTTTCTTCTCCTCCTGACCGGTTCCGCACTGCGGGCGCAGGAACTGACCCCCGCCCAAAAAGCCGAACTTCAGGAAGCCGGACAACTGCTGAAACAGTATCAGGACCCGGTTTTTATGGGTAAACTGCTGGACGAACAGATCCGGGAAGCAAAGAAAAACGGAGCTACGCCTGCCCAGATTCGGGAACTGGAACAGGCCAAAACAGAGACCATCAACCAGCTCAAAGCCGATCTTGCCGAGGCCGACCGTCAGAAAAATCAACCCGCCAGCCCGCCCGAAAAAGACGAACCCGACCCCAACGAAACCATGCTGGCCGCGTTTAAAAAGCGCGTCAGTCAGCCTGA
>JBBRUB010000379.1:0-4661 GCA_038248175.1 Cytophagales bacterium
CGCACGAAGTCACGGCGTTCGGCAGCGTTCATAGGTTTGCGTTCGGTTCGCAACAAGCGGTCTTCGGGCGTGGGTGGGGGCAGCAACGTAAGGGCATAGACCGATGCCAGCAGGGGCAAAACGAACAACGCACCCGTTACAAACGGCAGCCAGAACTCCGACACGCCCCAATCAGCCCGCACTGTGAGGGCAACGGTCTTGACAAATCCCGACGCAAAAATAAACGACGCGGTCAGGCCCGCTACCAGTGCGTCAGTCTGTTTTCGACCCTCCAGAAAGCCGAGCATAATGCCATAGACCATGCCCAGCGGCAGGCCGTTCAGGAACAGAAACACGATGTTGTACGGAGCCGGTACCAACGCAAAGCCCAGCAAAGCCAACCACGCAAACCCAATAAACAGCAGGATACTTGCCGCCCGCCCGCCCGCCGACATCTCCGAAACCACCTTAACGCCAATGCGTTTGGAAGCCGCATAGCCCAGGACCTGCGCCGTGATGAGCCAGATTTTATAGCTGACCCCGGCAAACATAACGCCCTCGAACGTGACTGCCGTAATGCCCTTCCGAAAGGCATACATACAGGCGTATGTAGAGAACGCTGCTATGGCACCGAAGAGCGTGAAGGTGGTAGGGTTGCGGAGAAAAGCGGGGGAACGCATCAGTTTACAGATTGGCGGTGGCCGTTGAGACTTCTTTTGTCTGCCAACTATACAACGTTCACCAGCTAACCAGCACCGACAGCCACGCACTACGGCCCACGCCATCGACCCCGGAGCCGTGCATTCGGTAGGCTTTGTTGGTCAGGTTTTGCAGTTCGGCACTGATGGTCAGCCAGTTCCAGCGGTAACCGCCGTTGAGGTTCAGTACCTGCCAGGCCGGAGTACCACCTTTGGCAATGCGGTTGTCGGCCACGTCGCCCGCGGCCAGCCGGGTTTGCGCCCCGGCATACAGGCCCTCGGCCCGCGCCCACCAGCCAGCCCGCGCCTGATACGTGAGGCCCACGCGCCCATTGAGGGGCGGAATCCGGCGGAAGGGTTCATTGGCGGTTTTGTTTTGCCCGTAGGTATAGGTCAGATTGCCGTACACCAACCACTCATTCAGAAACTCGTATTCGACTTCGGCTTCCAGCCCCCGAATAACCGACTCGGCACTGTTTTGCTTCAGAAACACCGGGTAGCCCTGAATAGAATCTTTGCCGGCCCGCACCCGGCTGATGAAGTCGGTCAGGCGGTTGTTGTAGGCCAGCAACGTAGCGGCAAACCGGCTCGTGCGTACTTTCAGGCCCGCTTCGGTCGTGAGCGAGCGTTCGGGTTTCAGGCTGGCGTTGGGCAGCTCATACCGAAAATCAACGATGCCGAGTGTCCCCAGATCATCGACGTTGGGCGCGCGAAACGCCGACTGCACCGAGCCAACCACCCGCAACGCCGGCAGCAACGCAAACGACACGCCCGCCTGACCCACCAGAGCAGAGGGGCTGATTTTAGCCTCGCCCAGCCCAGATTGGCCGAGTGTGGCTTCGGGGGTCATAATCCGGAAGACGTTGTACCGCGCCCCACCGGTCAGCAACAACCGGTCGAGGGTGACGGTATGGTTGGAAAACAGGGCGAAACTATTCATCGTGGCTCCGTCGGGATAAAGGCCGCGTTTGGACGTGCTGATGCCGGTTCGGGTATTTACGTCCTGGCGGGTGCTGCCTACGCGGTCGGCATACCATTCGGCTCCGTTCTGCATTGTCCAGTGGCGCGCGGGGTTGGCGTTGGCCAGCAGAGTCAGGCCGGTGGTGCGGGTCTGGTCACGTTCATAGACTGCTGTCGGGCTACCGTTTTTCTGGTTCTGTCGCCCCTCCGTTTGTTGTTGCCACGAAGCGGTTAACTGTACCGACTGCACAAATTTCCAGCCCACGAACCCGTCGAGCCGGGCGTAGGTCAGTTGCCGTTGTTGCGGGTTAAATTGGTTGTAGGCGAAGTTTTCCAGCTTCACCCGGTGATAAACCGGTACGCTGTCCTGCCGCAAACGCTGGTACGCACCCGTCAGTACCAGCCGGTCAGAGAGCCGAAACCGCGCTTTCACATCGCCCGAAAGCTGGTCATAGCCCGTTGGCAACAGTCGGCCCAGACCCTTCCCTGCTACCAGATCACCAAAACTCCGGTAGGCAAACGAGCCGGTAATGGCCACGTTTTTCGTCGAAACACCGAGTTCGGCCCGCCCGCTGTATTCCATGCCCTGCGTCATGGTTTTGCCGAAGAAACTACCCGTCAGGTGCAGGTTGTCGGAAAACTGCGGGCTTTTGGTCAGCACATTCACCACGCCCCCGATGGCATCGGAGCCGTAGCTGACCGAGCCACTGCTGCGCAACACCTCGATCTGAGCCAGACTTTGCGGGTCAATGGTGTTCAGGTACTGGTTTGGTCCGGAGCGGAACGTGGCATTATTAAGCCGGATACCGTCCACCAGAATCAGCGTTTGCTGACCCGTCAGACCGCGCACAAACGGCGAGCCACCCCCGTGATTGGTCTTTTGCAGAAAAACGCCGGTGGCACCCAGCAGGGCTTCGGGCACAGTACGGGGCGGTTGCTGCCGCAGGTCGCGGGGCGTTACTACGGTGGTGAATTCGGGCCGGATAAATGCGGGCGTTTCGCTGCGGGTGCTGGTTGTTACGGTCTGCTCGTTAAGCTGCACGACCGTTGGCACGAGCCGAACGTTCAGGGTATAATCTGCGCGGGGGGCGAGTGTTAGGGTTGTATCGACCGAACGATACCCCACCGAACTAAGCCGCAGGGTATAGACGCCACCGGGCAAATTGTGGAAGTCGAAAAAGCCCCGGCTATCGGTCGAGACGCCCTTCGTGGTCGGCAATAACTGCACCGATACGGCTGGCAGTGGCTGGCGGGTACGCCTGTCCGATACGGTCCCGGTCAGGGTCTGGGCCAGAGCCACATTCGTAACCAGAAAAAAGAGAATGGAATAACCTAAGCGCATTGTAAGTAGGGTTATCATTTATCGTTCTGTTGGCGGTAATGCTCACGTCGCTGGTCGGCTTTATCGTCCATGTCCGGCCCCTGCTGAATTTTGCGCCAGTCAAAGGTTTTGTTGTATGGTTTCATGGCCTGCTGGGGGTCAAAAACGCGAACGTCGGGCAGCACGGCATCGTAGGGGGTAAAGTCGGGTTTATCGGTAAAGAAATCCTGAAGCAGCGAGGCCGTTGCGTCGTACTGGTTTACGTAATTGACACCAAGCAGGTTGTAAATCACTTTCAGAATCGAGCCGAAGTTAGCGTGGGTGTGCGAGACGTAGCCGCGCTTCACGTAAGGCCCGGCCAGCATGAGTAAACTCCGGTGCGCGTCGATGTGGTCAACGCCCCCCTGCGGGTCGTCTTCGGTAATAATCACAAGCATGTTTTTCCAGTACGGTGTTCGCGACAGATAATGCAGCATTCGGCCCAGGGCAAGGTCATTATCGGCCATGTACGAATGTAGATACGGGTACCCTTCGGTAGGACGCGGACCAGCCCCGTGATCGTTGGGCAACATAGCCGTGATGAGTTGCGGCAACGGTTTTCGATTCTTACTAAACCATAGTTGGGAAAATTCGCGCTCAAACTGATCCATTCGAAACTGGTCGGGAATGTTGGTATTATATCCCGCAAAGTTGCGCGAGGTATGACGAAAAGCAGCAGCAGGCATCGGAAAAACAACCGGCGTAGCCGCGCCAAAAGTGGTGTCATACTGCTCTTCGTAATTTCCGGCAAACTCGTTTACCTGCCCGAAATTATAGAACGACACCTTGCTTCGCTCCAGCGCTTCCCACAGGCCGCCAATCTCGTTGTAATCTTCGGGGTCGATGGCTCCCGACGATTTTGGAAACCGCCGACCGGGGGCTTTGGAAAACGCATCGAACCGTCCCGCCGAAGCCGCATTGGTCTCGACCCACTCGTTGGGAATGGTGCCCATCATCCAGTGGTGTCCATGAATGCTCGCGTCCGAATCACAGTAGAAATTATCCGAAAAAGCCCACTGCCGGGCAATCCGGGCATGGTTGGGCATTACGTCGGCCCCAACGATGGCGGCTGTGTCGATAGACATGTCGGTAGTGCGGCCCGTGTTGCCGCGCGTGGTGCCGAGTTTACGGCTGATGGTCACGTTGGTGCCGAAGCGGGCCAGGGTCGAGTCACCGTTGCCGGTTTTTAACTGCCCGAAAACCTCGTCGTACGTTCGGTTTTCTTTTGTGATATAGACGATGTGTTTGATCGGACTTGTCCGGGTTTTGGGCAACACCGGCAGCGGGTTTTTACCATCGTCAATAACCGAAACGGTCTGGTACGTATTGGCAATGGCCTGTTTGGTGTAGGTGGCCAACTGTGCGGCATCCGGTACCGGAATTGCCTGAAACATACCAAGTTGAATATCACCAATATACGTGCCGGCGGGCGGTGCGGCAAACCCCACTCCGCCGTTTGGACCGGCCCCATACCCCCGCGCGGAGGTGACGTAAAGCGTTTTTTCATCGGGCGACAGCGCGACGCGGGTTGGTCCCCATCCGGTCGGAATCAGGCCCCGAACCCGGCGCGTTGGCACATCGACAACGGCAATGGCGTTGAAGGCCAGCAATGCCACGTAAATTGTTTTTTCATCTCTGGAAAGCGTCAGGCCAAACGGGGTCAG
>JBBRUB010000380.1:0-4661 GCA_038248175.1 Cytophagales bacterium
AATAGACAAACAAAGAATGATTGACCAACGAAAAGCACACCGAACCGCTAACAGCAGCTACAAGAAATTGGCGGTTCAGTGGTTAAATGAAGCTTTGTGCTTCGTATCAAGTTTTGTGGTGGCAGACAGTTTAGTGCTTCGTAATCGCCAACTTCTTGTAGCTGCAAAACGTTAGCGGTCATTGTAAAACGACCGTTCAGACTTTAAACAAACAGACAAATGATAACAATCCAAGAACTACTTTTCAATCGGGGGCTTGACAAATCTTTAAAGACTAAAATAGTGCGACACAAACATAGTGGACGTGATTTATATAATTTATATCGGACTAACCGACCTGAATTTTTAGCCTATCAGAACTCTCAATCAAAAGATGTTTTTAATGGCGTTGACTATATCGTTTCCTTTATTGGCGAAGAAGGTTTGTTATCAAGGTTTATTGGTGTCTACAAAGTAACCGACAGAAAACAAATTGCAAATGACCACTTTGAATATCAAATGGAAGAAGTAAAACAACAATTTGACGACCTAAAAGAAAGAGTAATTATTCGTTGGGAAAACGCAATCTCTCGGCATCAATGGATAAAGAACGAAATGGAAGTAATTGAAATTCATCCTGGACTTCATTACAAGCAATTCACAGACTACTCTGACTTCATTCTTAACTTTGACGAACTAACAGAAATTGTAAATAGACAATACAGCGACTGGAAAAAAATGCTTTCCGCAACAAAAGGTATTTATCTAATCAGCGACACCAAGACGGGTAAACTGTATGTTGGTTCAGCATACGGAGAAGAAGGAATTTGGGGACGGTGGACTAAATATGTTTCAACCAAAGGACACGGTGACAACAAAACTTTAAAAGAACTAATTGCGGACGACCCAGCTCACGGTAACAACTTTCAGTTTTCAATTTTAATGTTGTTACCTCGGACAATTACCGCAGACGAAGCGATTAAAAAAGAACGACTTTTTAAAAACAAACTCGGAACAAACTCATTTGGACTCAACAATAACTAAACAATGAATAGCGACAGAAAAAGAACAACTACTGCTAACAGCACCTACAAGAAATTGGCGGTTCAGTGGTTAGATGAAGCTTTGTGCTTCGTATCAAGTTTTGTGGTGGCAGACAGTTTAGTGCTTCGAAATCGCCAACTTCTTGTAGCTGCAAAACGTTGGGCGAAAGCTAAATACACAACCAATCGAAAACTTTATTAACTAATCTGAAACAAGCAATTACTATGGAAAAATGAGCCTTAAAATATTATATTTTTCATTTATTCTACCGCACTTTTTTGTCTTCGGTACTGCTACATATGGTTCATCATTAATAAACCCATGGAGCACCGACATTAATATCACTGTTATTCAACAAGCTATCTCTTCACCGGCCAGTGAATACAAAACCATTAGTAACTTTGGTACTCTGACAATTCTTGTGGTTAACTTGTCCAGTCCAGTACAACCGCCATTTACCACTATTTCGGCAGTAAAGACGGCATCCTGACAGCATTACAGCGCGACGGTTTTCAGCAACTAAACGCAGAACTAATTGATGCCATAGCGGGCGAAGCAAAGCCAAAACGGCAGCTAAAAGCGGTCTCGCGGGCCATGCTGACGTTTGCGCGGGTCAATCATGATTTGTACGCGCTCCTGTTTAACCTCGACGGGGCCTTGTGCCGGAGTGATGCCGCCAACGAAGCCACCGAGGGAATGGAGCAGGTCAAAGTCACGTTAGCGCAGCTCACCAAAGACGACATAGAATCCGTGTTTGTCAACTGGTTTGCTTTCATGCAGGGGTTCATTGCCCTGGCCCGCAACGACACCCAACCCGACGCCATCGACTGGTTCGATCAGGTGCTGGACGATGCTATCAGGCGGTTCATCAAGGGCTTGTAGTCGGGAGAGGAAAGAAGAAAAGTCAGGGGTGAAGTACACGCATAGCCACCGTCACTACGGATTCCAGGGCCACCCGGTCGGTCTTCGATTTGCCGAGCACTTTTATACCGGTGTACGTATTATAAAGGAACAGAGCCAGATCGGTGGCCGGTTGCGCTGTGGTGACGCTCCCCTCCTGCTGCCCCCGTTCGATAAGTTGCTGAAAACGAGCCACAAATCCCGTCTGATTGTCAATAACAAGCTGGGCAATATCCGTATCGTGTGGGGCGAGTTCAACCGCCGAGTTGACAAGAAAACAGCCTTTACAGTCGCAGTCGGCAACGGACTCGTCAATAGCGCGGTCGAAGAGGGCCTGGACAAGGTCGATGGCGGGTTTCGGCTGGTCGAACAACGCCTGCACAAACGCCTGGTTTTGTTGCCGGTAACGGTCCAGTACGCGCCGGTACAACTGGTATTTATCGCCAAAACTGTCGTATAAACTGGCCCGGTTAATGCCCAGTGCGTCCACAAGATTTTGCATCGACGTAGCTTCGTACCCTCGGTGCCAGAACAGATTCAGGGCGCGGTCAAGCACAACATCTTCGTCAAAAGCGCGGGGGCGAGCCATTTTTTCAGTGAACAGTTATCAGTGAGCGGTAAACAGACAGCACCAGCTAAAAATTCATTGGGCTGGTGCTGACTTGTTTAGTACAATTATTCGCTGATTTATCAGCCACGCAATACGCCAGCGGCACCAACCGTACCGTAGCCACCATCGACCAACAGTTCCTCGCCTACTACGTAACTCGATTCGTCGGAAGCCAGGAAAAGCACGGCTTTGGCGATTTCTTCGGGCTGACCGGGTCGGCGTAGCGGCACCTCGCCAGCCGTATGTGCGTAAAATCCTTCAACCTGTTCTTCATTGGCACCTGTCCGGCCAATGATCGGTGTACGGGTATATCCCGGACTGACCACGTTTACCCGGATATTACGGGGGGCGAGTTCGTTACTCAGGTTGCGCGCCAATTGCCGCACGGCAGCTTTCGACGCGGCATAAAGCGAAGCCCCCGGCATTCCGGCATGAATGACCGTCGAAGCGTTGATCACGACTGAGCCACCGTCACGCAGCAACGGTTCGGCCTTCTGAATGGCAAAAAACACACCTTTTACGTTGATATCGAAGGTTTGGTTGTACAGTTCTTCGGTGCTATCCTGCAACGAGCCACCCAAAAACACACCCGCATTGGCAAACAGAATGTCGAACCCGCCAAACTGCTCGTTCACCTGAGCGAACAGAGCATCGAGGTCGGTTAGGCTGACCACGTCTGACTTGATAGCGATGGTACCGGCACCAATATCGGCGGCTGCCGAATCAAGTGTTGCCTGATCCCGGCCCGTAATGACAACCTTCGCGCCTTCTTCGGCGAATAACTTAGCGGTGGCGTAACCAATACCGCTGTTGCCGCCCGTAATCAGGGCTACTTTTCCTTATAAGCGATTCATAATTTATTTGTTTTAGAATGGTTGTTCCAAAACAAAGGTAGCGGATGATTTACGGGTTTCGCAAGAAATACATCGAAAAAATTGAATTTAAAATTCCTTCTCCCCCTCGGCGCTGGGCAGTTTAGCCCGTTTGCTAAGTTGCCGAAAAGCGTAGCTGATGTTAATCAGAAAAATGTCCTTTTCCTGAATGTAGTTGGTGGTCGTGAAGAAGTCTTTTCCCCGTGTTGTGATACGCTGTTCATTGGTAGGCAGCAGCCCCAGCCCGATGTTCTGCCACTGCGCCAGAATTGTCAGCCGGTTATTCAGCAGGCTTTTCTTAACCGACAGGTTTGGCGTTAGAAACCGCGAGTCTTCGCCCTGCGCGGTAATCCGTCGCGAGAGATAATTGACGTTGGCCTGAACTGACAACGTAGGCGTGGCTTGAACGGTCGTGTTCACGTTCACTGAATACACCCACGCGGCCCGGTCGAACACAACGTCGTTCTGGAACAGCTGCCCTTCCTGCGTGTAGCGATAGATGGTCCCCCCGGCATACAGTTTCCAGCTTTTGGTCAGTTTCAGATCAGTGGCTATTTCCACGCCCAGCCGCTGTGCCAGGCCGGCATTCGTATAAATCCGGCTTAGAATGGTATCGGCATAGACCCGGTTTACGCGGTTAATAACGTTTTGAATCCCCTGATAGTAGGCCGTAACGAGCAGCGTACTGCGCCCCAATTCTTTGGAAATGCCCACCTCCGCTAAGTTTACGAATTCGGGCAGTAGGTTAGGGTCGCCCTGCTCAAGGGTTTCGGAGTGTTCGCGTTCGGGCAGGGGGTTCAGGGCGAGGTTGCTGTTGCGCTGCACCCGGCGGCTAAACCCCGCCCGCCAGCTTAAACCTGGCTTGGCTTTGTAAAGCAGGTTGAACGACGGAAAAAGGTTGTTCAGCGTCAGGCCGAACGTTTGGTTTTGCGGCAACGTCAGCACGTCGCGGAGGGCGTATTCGTAGCGCAGACCAAGGGTATAATCCACTTTTTTTCGCACCTGCCCAAATTGCGTGTACAGGCTGTGGATATGGCTTCTGATGTTGGTCCGGCCCGTAAAGCCCGGAATTGACACCAGCGGTAGCCCATTACCGTCCTGTTGCCGATAACGATAATCGCCCGCGTCGTCCTGATATCTGTACTGATAGCCCGCTTCAAGTTTGCCGCCCCCCATCGGAATGGCCGCATCGAGATTGGCCCGGAAATTCTGGATAGGCCGGTCGGTGGTCGAGAGCGTGTATTGCAGCGTGTCGC
>JBBRUB010000381.1:0-4658 GCA_038248175.1 Cytophagales bacterium
CCCATTGACGGAAATCGTGGCAATACTGGCTGAAAACTACGGGCTAACCGCCGAAATCGCAGATGCCGAAACCGGCCAACTGACGATTTCAGGGGCGTATTCAGCCAAGACTGCCGATGAACTGCTGCGAATCATTGCCGAGGTGCTAAACATCGACATCGACCTAAAATCCGGCAAACTTATTCTAACTCAAAAACCGCTTCAATAATGTACATGATGCAACGAAAACTACGCCGATTGCAGACTATTGGGCTGGTGGGCCTGACCTTACTCGGCCAGCCGGTTGGCTTATGGGCCAAAATTAGTGCCCAGCCCACCCGAACGTCTGCCCTGCTTGCCAGTACCAGTACCCCTTCAGCCCGGCCCGGTACAGTCCGGCAGCTACGGGAGGTGTTGAATGAACTGAAAGAACGCTACGGTGTGGATATTTTGTACGGCGACCAGCTCGTTCAGGGCCTGACCGTGCCCGCCGACGCGCTGAACCCAAAGGCAACGCTGGAACAGAATCTGCGGACCATTCTAAACGACACCGGATTGCGGTATCGAAAAGCTAAAAACGGTGCTTATCTGATTACCGCTCAGCGAGCCGACCGCAAACTAACGACCAGTACGGCTACAGCGCCCAGCCAAACCATCAACTATACCAATGGCGTTTTAGCGGCCAATGGTACAGCCGTATCAGCGGCCTCGGTGCAACCAACGCTGTCGGCTCAGTCGCAGGACGTGGCCGAAGAAACCGTGACCGGGCGCGTGACGGGTGAAACAAGCGAAGGACTACCCGGCGTAAGTGTGGTGGTGAAGGGAACCAACCGGGGAACAACAACAGACGCCACCGGCAACTACCGAATTGCCGTGCCGGGTACAGAAACCGTGCTGGTGTTCAGTTTTGTGGGGTACGTATCTCAGGAAATAAGCGTAGGCAAGCGCAATACAGTGAATATCACCCTACAGCCGGACGATAAAACCTTAAACGAAATCGTGGTGGTTGGGTACGGACAGGTGAAGAAAAGCGATCTGACAGGTTCAGTGGCAACCGTTCCGGTGGGCGAGATTCGCAAGTTGGCCGTTACGTCCCTCGATCAGCAATTGCAGGGCCGGGCCGCCGGAGTACAGGTTACCCAGAATTCGGGTGCACCGGGCGGATCAACAACCATCCGAATTCGGGGTGGCAACTCCATCCAGGGCGACAATGAACCGCTGTACGTCATAGACGGTGTACCCTTCAAGAACGACGGTGCGGGCAGTGGGTCGAGTTTCAACGTACTGAGTACGCTCAATCCGAACGATATTGAGACGATTTCTATCCTGAAAGATGCCTCGTCAACGGCTATTTACGGGTCGCGGGGGTCGAATGGAGTCGTTATTATCACCACCAAACGCGGTAAGGCGGGTAAATCAACCATCAACTTCGATACCTATTACGGCGTTCAGGATGTCCGGCGAAAATACCCGGTGCTGAATGGCCGCCAATACGCTAAGTTTTTGAACGATGCCAACACCAACGAAGGCCGACCCGCCGTGTACTCCCAGGCCCAGGTCGATGCGTTTGGCGAGGGCACCGACTGGCAGAACGAGATTTTCCGGCAGGCACCTATCAGCAACTACCAGCTTTCGTTCAGCGGGGGCGACGAGCGGACGCAGTACGCTATTGGGGGCGGCTACTTTAAACAGGGCGGCATTGTGACGAACTCCGATTTCGACCGCTATTCGTTCCGCATTAATTTAGACCGTAAGCTGACCAACCGCATCAAGATTGGCAACAGCCTGACCGTGAACCGCACCCTCACCAACCAGTCGCGGACCGACGGCGACCTCGGTAGCGGGGGCCAGGTGACCAGCGCGGCCGTGCTATTTCCGCCCATTCTCCCCGTTTACAACCCCGATGGAACGTACGTACTCGCTGCGTCGAATTTCACGGCTGATAACCCGGCGGCACTCGCCCGCGAGAGCAAAAACCGCAATACGGCCTTCCGCACGTTTGGTAACGTGTTTGGCGATTACCAGATCATCGACGGGCTAAACCTGCGCGTATTGCTGGGCGTTGATGCCGTACTGCAAAAACAGGATGGCTACCTGCCCCGCTCGGTGGCGAGCGGTCTGGCGCAGGGCGGAGCTGCGTCTATTTTCAACAGCTCGGCAGTCACCTGGCTCAACGAAAATCTGCTGACCTACACCCGCACAATTGGCACAGCACACAACATTGGCGCTCTGGTTGGCTTTACCCAACAGGCTAACCGCACGGAATCGAGTGCAGCGTCGGCCCGTAACTTCATCAACGATAACCTCGGATCGAGCAACCTCGGGGCTGCATCAGTACCCTTGATCCCCTCGTCGGGAGTAGGTACGTGGGGGTTGCAGTCGTACCTGGCGCGGATTAACTACGGCTACAAAGACCGATACCTGTTCACGGCCAGTTTCCGGGCCGATGGTTCCTCGCGCTTCGGGGCCAACAAACGCTACGGCTATTTCCCATCGGCGGCACTGGCCTGGCGGGTGAGCGAGGAAGCTTTCCTAAAAAATAACCGCGTGGTCAACGACCTGAAACTGCGGGCTACCTACGGGTCAACCGGCAATCAGGATGGCATCGGCAACTACCCGGCCTATTCGCTGCTTGGCACACAAAACTACGTTTTTGGTAACGTTGTCTCCACCGGCATTGGTCCCAGCCAGATTGCCAACCCCGACCTGTCGTGGGAAACCACAACACAGGCCGACGTGGGCGTGGACATCGGGTTGTTTAATAGCCGCATCACCATCACCGCCGATGCCTACCTGAAACGGACCAAAGACCTGCTGCTGAGCGTGACCATACCCAGCACATCAGGCTACGGGAGCGCCATCAGAAACCTCGGTCAGGTCGAAAACAAGGGCATCGAACTGAGCATTTCGTCGGTCAACGTAGCCGGATCATCGTCCACCGGAGCATTCCGCTGGAGCACGGATCTGAATCTGGCGACCAATCGCAACAAGGTGCTGGACATCGGCGGTGCTCCGCAGATTTTTGCCGGACAGTTAGCCAATATCGGGTCCATCTCCGGCTCGGGGGTGATCCGGGTGGGTGAGCCGCTGGGTTCGTTCTTTGGCTACATGACTGACGGGCTGTACCAGACCACCGATGAACTGACGGCCATTGCTGACCCGCAGGCCCGCAGACCCGGTGACCGCCGATACGCTGACCGGAACGGGGACAAAAAAATTGACGATAACGACCGGACCATCATTGGGCGGGCGCAACCGAAGCTCGTCGGTGGTCTGAACAACACCTTCTCGTACAAAGGGGTGGAACTGACAGTGTTTTTTCAGGGCGTGTACGGCAATGATATTCTGAATGCCAACCGTTTTGAACTGGAATACCTGAACGGTACCACCAACCAGAGCACGGACGTTCTGAACCGCTGGACACCCACCAATACGAACACCGATATCCCCCGTGCTACGACCACCCGGCCTGCCAACCGGATTTCGAACCGGCAAATTGAAGATGGTTCGTATTTACGGCTGAAGAACATCCAATTGGCGTATAACCTGCCTCAGTCATTGCTGCGAACGTTGAAAATCCAGTCGCTGCGGGTATATGCCTCGGCACAGAACTACCTGACATTTACCAGCTATTCGGGTTACGACCCGGAGGTGAACAGGTTTGGTCAGGACAGCCGCAGCCAGGGGTTCGACTATGCCAGTTACCCGGCGGCCAAAACGATTCTCTTCGGCCTGAACGTTGGTTTCTAAACCTACTAAACTACCCCCAACCCCCTGAAGGGGGCTCTCCCGACAAAACCATGAAAAAGAACCTACTTCTTATTGTTCTGCTGCTGAGCGGCTTAAGTGCCTGCGAGGTGCTGGAGCAGACCCCCGAAGCCAACTTTACCCCGGCCAACTTTTACCGGAATGCCGACGATGCCAAAGCCGCGCTCAGTACCGTCTATGATCCACTGAACTCGACGAATATGTACGGGCAGATTATGTGGATTCTTCAGGATCAGGCCACCGACGATGCCGAATGGGGCGGGGGTCGCTCAACGGCCAATCAGCCCAAAAACGACATCGACCGGTACACCCATACGCCCGCCACCATCACCTTTCAGGCACTCTGGGGTACGGTTTATCAGGCCATAAACCGGGCCAACACGGTTATTGCGCGGGTGCCGGGCATCCCGATGGACGAGACCCTGAAAGCCAGGTACGTTGCCGAAGCCAAGTTTATGCGCGGGTTTTACTACTTCACTCTCGTGCGCCTGTTCGGTGGAGTACCGCTTCAGGTAGCCGAAACGACTTCGCTCGACAACCTGACCATCCCGCGATCATCGGTCGACGATGTGTATAAGCAGGTGATTCAGGACTTTACCGATGCCGAAGGCGTATTACCGGCTTCGTTCATCGGTATTGACCGGGGCCGCGCTACCAGGGGAGCCGCCAGAGCGTTTTTGGCAAAGGTTTATCTGACGCGGGGCGAGTGGGCCAAAGCGTCGGCCAAAGCCAAAGAAGTGATTGATTCGGGCGTGTATGATTTGTGGGCTACATTCCCGGAAGCGTTTTTTGTAGCCAACAAAAACGGCAAAGAAGCGGTCTTTGAGGTGCAGGCCCTAAGCGGGGGCGTTGGCGAGGGCAGTTTGATGCAGGGCTTCATGCGGCCCAACTTCGACCGCGTCAACGGTATA
>JBBRUB010000382.1:0-4644 GCA_038248175.1 Cytophagales bacterium
CTTGGCCCTGCGCTGGTCATAGCCCCACATCCAGACGATGAATCGCTGGGGTGTGGCGGTACGATTATACAGTTGCGGCAACGCGGCTATCCGGTGCATGTTCTGTTCGTGAGTGATGGCACCATGTCGCACCCAAATTCGGCGAAGTACCCTGCCCCGAGACTACGCGACCTGCGCGAGGCCGAAGCGCGGGAAGCGTTGCAGGTGCTGGGTGTGGAGGCCGATGCCTGTACGTTCATGCGCCTGCCCGACCGGCGGGTGCCAACGGCGGGCGAGCCTGGTTTTGCCGACGCGGTGATAGTGGTCATTGACTTGCTAAACCGACTAACCCCCGCTATGCTGCTGATGCCCTGGCAGCGAGACCCCCACCCGGACCACCGCGCCTGCTGGCAAATTGGCCAACAGGCCGCTCAGGAAGCCACAATGCAACCCCGCATCCTGGAGTACCTGATCTGGCTCTGGGAACTCGGAATACCCGACGACTGGCCCCAGTCCGATAGTACAGGAATCTGGCGTGTTGATATCACCGACGTACAAACGCAGCGCGACCAGGCTATTGCCGCCCACCGCTCGCAGGTAACGCGCCTGATCGACGATGATCCTACGGCATTTTATCTATCACCCGAACTGCTTGCTCATTTCGCCCCCCCGCATGAGTTATTTGTTGAGCAGAATTCAATCCCATGACCAACAAATTATCTTCCCTCGACCCAACATATTTCGACCGTGTTTATCAGGCCAATGCCGATCCGTGGTCGTTTGAAAGCAGTCCTTACGAGCGCGATAAATACGCAGCCACAATAGCCGCCTTACCTAACGAACGCTACAAATCGGCGTTTGAGCCAGGCTGCTCCATTGGCGTTCTGACGCAACTGCTGGCGCAACGCTGCGACCACCTGCTGGCAGTCGATGCCAGTGAGTTACCTCTGCAAAAAGCCCGCGCCCGCCTAACCAATGCGCCCAACGTAGCGCTCCGGCAAATGAACGTACCAGCGGAATTTCCCGACGGGCCGTTCGATCTTGTTATACTCTCAGAAGTAGGCTATTACTGGGCCATGCCCGACCTGACCCGCGCCCGGCAACTCATCATTGACCGGCTGCAACCGGGTGGCCATCTGCTGCTGGTACACTGGACACCATTGGTTCACGACTACCCCCTCACCGGCGATCAGGTTCACGAATTTGTCCTCGAAAGCACACAGCCCAACAGCCCGTTGCAACACCTTATGAACCAGCGGCAGGACACCTACCGGCTCGATCTGTTTGAGAAGAAGTAAAGACGGGTATGTTCCTTTGCAATCATAGCGTACAGAGTACTATCTTCGCCAATGCCCAATACTCCCCGCCCCCGCTTCGACGATATTTTTATGGAACTGGCCGTTAACCTGGCCAAACGCTCGCACTGCATCCGGGCGCAGGTGGGGGCGGTACTGACCCGCGAAACCCGCATCATCAGCATCGGCTACAACGGCCCGCCCGCCGAAACCCATAACTGCGACGAGGAATTTCCCGGCGTTGGCTGTCCGCGCGATTCCAAAGGCTCGTGTTCGCTGGCCCTTCATGCCGAGCAGAACGCTATTCTGTACGCGGCAAAAAATGGCTCGGCCATCGAAGGGGCCACGATTTATGTCACACTTTCGCCCTGCATTGCCTGCGCCCGGATTATCTACAGCATGAAAATCGAGCGAGTTATTTACCTGCATTCCTACGCGCAGTACAAAGGCATTGGCGTGGACGAAGGCGTCGAGTTTCTGCGCCGGTTTGGGGTGCGGGTGGAGCAGTACGTACCCGCGCCGGGTTTTATCTTACAGTCCGAGCCGCCCCTGTCGCGGCAGGTGCTGGACGAACCCGCTTCAGTCCCGTCAGCTGTGTCAACGCGGGTCGCATGAATATTCTGGCTCATGCTTACCTATCCAACCGCGACCCGGACCTGCTCGCTGGCAATTTCCTCGGCGATTTCGTAAAGGGCGATCCGGCCCACCCGCGCCACGGCCTGACACCGGGCGAAATAACCGGCATCCGGCTCCACCGCGCCATTGACTCGTTTACCGATACCCACCCCGACGTGGCCGCCGTGCGCGACATGCTATATCCGCGCTGCCACAAATACGCCGGTCCGGCAGTGGATATTTTCTTTGACCATTTTCTGGCTGCCAACTTCACCAACCTCACGGGCCAAAGCCTGCCCGAATTTATTCGCTTCTTTTACGAGACGCTTCAACAGAATGACACCCATTTTCCGGAATCCGCCCGCCGGATGCTGAGTGCAATGGTACAATATGACTGGGTACCGCATTACGCCACCATTACCGGTATTGACCGGTCACTAAAGGGGGTTTCGCGCCGAACGGCTTTCCCATCGGGATTAGATACAGCCGTTGAAGATTTGGAGCGGTATTATGAGGAGATTGGCAGGCATTTCATGCAGTACTGGCCGCAACTCGTGGCCGAAGCCGCCCGTGTCCGGGCATCGTTCGTTACCGAATAAGCCCGTCTTAACGCCCAAAAAGCGTAATTTTGCGGTCTATAAGCCATTAATAACTGCTTACCGAACTTGATTGCCGCCGTTGATACCCTGCTGAAAGACATTCGCAATAAACGCATTGCGCCCGTTTACCTTCTCCACGGCGATGAACCGTTTTACCTCGACCGCGTTGCCGACGAACTCGAAAAGGTAGCTGTACCCGTAGCCGAACGGGGCTTTAACCAGTTTGTGCTGTTCGGAAAAGATGCCGACGTGGGGACCGTTATCAACTACGCCCGGCGGTATCCGTTCATGGCCGAGCGGCAACTGGTACTGGTCAAAGAAGCGCAGCAACTGGCGGGGATCAACGATAAATCAGCACAGACGCTGCTGGAAGATTACGCGCTGAATCCGCTGGCCAGTACTATCCTGATGCTTTGCTTTACCAAAGAAGAGGGTAAATCGGGACTGGACGAGCGAAAATCGTGGGTGAAGGCATTTGGTAAAAACGGCAAGCTGCTGGGCGTCAAGAAACTCTACGACAATAAAGTACCCGACTGGGTGGGCGAATACTGCCGCGAGCGGGGGGCTAAAGTTAGCCCCAAAGTTTGTCAGTTGCTGGCCGACCACATTGGCAACGATCTGAAACGACTGGCGGGCGAAATCGACAAGATTCTGATTAACCTGCCCGTCAACGCCGAAATCGACTCGGCCACGGTGGAGCGGTTTGTAGGTATCAGCAAGGAATACAACGTATTTGAGCTGCAAAAAGCCCTCGTTGCCCGCGACGTCCTGAAGGCCAACCGCATCGTCGATTATTTTGCCCGCAACCCCAAAGACAACCCGCTGGTGGTAATTCTGGCGCAGTTGTTCGGCTATTTCAGCAAGGTCATTCTGGTGCAGTCCTCGGCCGACCAGAGCGATAGAGCTTTAGCCGCGGTACTGGGCATAAACCCGTTTTTCGTGAAAGATTACCTCTCCGCAGCCCGCATATTTCCGCTGGCCAAGGTAGCCGACATCATCCACGCCATCCGCCGGGCCGACGCGCAAAGCAAGGGCATCGACGCGCCAACCCTCAGCGAAGGTGACATTCTGCGCGAGCTGGTCTTCACGGTGTTGCACTGAAACTGCCAACAGCTCCTAAAATGAAAAGCCGCTTCAATTTGAGCGGCTTTTTCATTCGTTTGTTTATTTTTGCAACTTTGTTGCATTAAGCGCGTTGATAAGAACAGTTGCTTATCCGGGCAACGGGTGGATAGTAGTATGCAGATGGAGACATGTTTTAGGCGAATGGTGCTTGTTCTGAATTTGCTGGCCAACCTGACCAGCTATGCGCAGATGCCATGCCGTGCTACGCTGACGGGGCAGATACTTGACCAGACTAATCGTGAACCGCTGACCGGAGCCACTGTTTTTATTCGCGAAGCAAAAACCGGAGCCGTGGCCGATACCGAGGGCTATTTTCGGCTGGAGCGCGTCTGTCCCGGCAGCTACACCCTCGACTATCAGTTTGTGGGCTACAAATCCCTGACGCAGCCCGTTACAGTCGGGCCGGATTCGCTCCTGACCTTGCCACCCACGCTGCTTGTGCCTGATAATCAGTTGTTACAGGAAGTGGTCGTGACCGAACACCGTTCCGAAGCGCAGCAATTGCTTCAGGTACAGTCGTCGCTGAGTGGCGTCGCGCTGGCGGCCACGCGGGGGCAATCGCTGGGCGAGAGCCTGAAAAATATTACGGGTTTATATTCCATCCAGACCGGGCCGACCATTTCCAAGCCGGTTATTCACGGGCTGCACAGTAACCGGATTATTACGCTCAACAACGGCATTCGGCAGGAAGATCAGCAGTGGGGAACCGAACACGCGCCGGAAATCGATCAGTTTCTGGCCTCGCGCATCACTATTATCAAAGGCGCGGCCAGCATTCGGTACGGCTCCGACGCCATCGGCGGGGTGATTTTGGTGGAGCCAAAGGCCATACCGACAAAGCCCGGCATCGGGGGCGACGTAGATATCGTTGGAGCTACCAACGGCGGCATGGGCGTGGCGTCGGGTATGATTGAAGGCGGCTTTTTCAGGAAACTCACCGGCCTGAGCTGGCGGGTGCAGGGTACGCTGAAACGGTCGGGCTACGTGAAAACGCCGAACTACTACCTCGACAATACCAGCTACCACGAGAA
>JBBRUB010000383.1:0-4643 GCA_038248175.1 Cytophagales bacterium
CGAGGAGTTCGTATCTTCGATAGAAACCGACCTCAATCACCGACCCCGAAAAGCATTAGGCTTCCTATCCCCTTTTCAATACGCTGAAAAACAGCAAATTGCATTTCAAACCTGAATCTGCGTAGTCTTGAATTTGGTTTCCAATATAACCAAAAAATGTAAATTGCGATTCAAAGTAACGCTTCCGGTAACAGGCAGCACGTCCCGAAGCCAAGCATTCAGCCCAACCGGGCAGGGGTGTAAAGGCTCCTACGTCGCTATCAACCCCCGCCGGTGTTGGGTGTTGCTTTCGCCTATCGTGCGACGCTGCCCGTATAGAGCGACCATACCGGAAAGATTACGTCCCAATTTTCTCCCCATACAAGGTTGCCCCCATCCACCAAGAAAGACTGAAAAGCAGACAACTCTCGGTACTGAGCATAATACCCCTTTAGCCGTTTGAAGGGGCGGGTGAAATCAATCTCCCGCTGGGTGCCGTCGCTAAACGTGACCTGGATGGTGCGACCGTCCACGTAAGCCGCCCCCGTAACCGACACCTCTACCGGATGCGCCTGGTTATTTTTTCGGAGACGACGGGCTGGTTGAATACTGTGATTCGATTCCATTTTTCAACAATGCTGCGATCAAATGTTTTGACAAAATCAAGCGCGTCGGCCATCTGGCTTTTAGGCAGGCTCTTCTTACCGCGTACCTTCTTGGTTTTTATAGCCAGAACGCCGTTGTCGTAAACTAACTCAAATTTACTTTCGTACTCGGCATACTTGGCGTGAACATGAATGGGAAGGTGTTCATTGGTGTAGATAGCGAATACTAACCCAAAGTATTCAAAGATTTTAGGCATAGGTCTTTTTTTTTGGGTAGATATGACACTGCGTCAGTGCGAAAAAACATTCGGTTTGTCGTACTCCCGAAGGATGAAACAAAGATATCGGTTTTTTGGTAAATTTGGTTCGACAAACTGGTACGATTAAACTACGTTTGACAAAGCTTGCAAAACGCCAATTAATCAAACTATATGCCTGCCAGAATCTATGCGTATGCCCGCGTCTCCAAAGATGAGCAGACCAACGCCCTTCAACTTGACGACCTGAAAAGGCATGGCTATGACCGGCTGTTCGAGGAGACCATTTCAGGAGCCAAGAAGGTTAGGCCCGTTTTTGCCGAACTCATGCTGACGTTGCGCCCTGGTGATACACTCGTCGTGTGGGATATTGACCGGATTGGACGTAACGCATCCGAAATGATTCAGACAGTCGATCACATCATATCCGAAAAGATCTTCTTTCGTAGCCTGTCCCAACCCTTTATCGACACAACGACCGAATCGGGGGAGTTCATTTTCAAGCTATTTTCCCTACTGGCCGAGATGGAACGCAAACGGCTGATCAGGCGCGTCAACGCGGGCCTGACCGCTGCCCGTGCCAGGGGCCGGATCGGTGGCCGACCGACGGGGCTATCCCCTACTGCCGATATGAAAGCGAATGCGGCCAAGACGCTGTACCTCGACGGGAACGGTCCCGCAATTATAATGAAGCAGCTGGGAATCAGATCCAAGCAAACCCTGTATCGCTGGTTGCGGCTCAAAGGTGTGGAGATTGGAAACATATCAAAAAAATAAGCGCATATATATGAACGACGAACCCCAACTTACCGACGCCCAGCGCATTGTCGATACGATGCTGAAAAGTAAACAGCAGCAGCTTAACAGACTGACACAGTTTAAATCTAAGCCTGTCAACCTCTCAGCACTGAGCCTACACATCGCTATTATACAAGGAGACGTTAACATGCTTACCTATTTACAGAAATCATTACTTACGCCTACGCAGCAGGCATTTTAACAGATAAAGCCGGAGCAATGCCCCGGCTTTATACCAGTAACCGTAACTAACCTAAACTATATGAAAGTTCGTTTGGCCGCTGCCCGTCGTAATCCATCGACACGGGGGCGGTCTTTTTTTGAATCATCGAACGAGAATAGAATTTGCCTGGCCACGTGAATCCTATTTTTTACGGTACCTACCGGAATGCCCAGCGTGTTGGCAATGTCTTTGTAGCGCATACCATTCATCCGGGACTCGATTACCTCGCGGTAGGAGGGTGGCAGGCGGGCTACCTGCCCAAACAGACGTTCGGTAGCCAGGTTGCTGTCTGCATCGGGGCTGCAATAGGTTCGGGTGCTTATCAGTTCTTCGGCGTAGTGATTGAGTTCTACGTGCCGATCTGTGGTGCGTTTCTTTATCTGGTACTGCGTCATGAACAGGTTGCGCATTATGGTGTACAACCAGCCGCCCAGGTTGACGCCATCGAAATAATGCGGCTTTTGCATCGCTTTTAGTAGCACGTCCTGCAAGAGATCAGCCGCATCGTCGGAGTTTTTGGTGAATCGAAGCGCGTGGCCAAGCATATTCTCATGCAGGGCCACGTCGCTGAGTTGGTGGGTCAGGGTGTTGGTATTCATTTTCGTGTTAGGGTTTTCCGTGAATCTCGAACAGCACCCGCACCATGCCCCGGCTCAAACGTCTGGTTTTTTTGCGGTCGTAACCCAGACCAGCCAGGCGCGTGAGAATGTCAGGAGCGTGTAGATAGTATTCGTTGAAGTACTCCATACCGCAGCAGTACATACCCGCCAGTTCGTATTTGTAGTAATCCCGCAGGGGTGTATCCGCTTCGCCGGGTAGCAGACCGCCCCGCTCGGCAGGCGCAACAGGAGCCGGATCACGCAATGGTACTTTCATATACCGCTGGTTATCACGTTCGGGATAGTCGATTGCGGGCTGTGCCATCATTTTCGGCGTCGTCTTTTGGGCGGCAATCCACGCAGGGCGGGTTGATTGGGTGGGTACAAGGCTTCGCCCAGGGCAAAGCCTGCCAGCCCCCCTACCAGCGTCCAGGGCAGGACTTCTTTCGCGTTTCGCCCTTTGGCAATCAGCCAGCCCGAAAACGTGCCGGATGCAGAGCAGAGTTGGCGTTTGAATGAGTCGCTCATGTGAAGTAGGGTAAGGGGTCGATTACTTTTCTGTCTGGTCCGCTCAGTGAAAAATGCAGATGCGGTCCGGTGGTCTTTCCCGTGTTACCGGAATAGGCGATCAGGTCGCCCCGTTTCACCCGTTGGCCCACCGCCCCAGCTGGTCCAAATAAATGAGCGTAGCCGGTGCGGTAGCCGTTGGGGTGCAATAGAATCATCTGATTACCTCCAGCAGCATTCTGATAGATGGCTTCGATGGTGCCATCGGCGGGAGCCGTAACCGGATCACCGATGGCCGACCGCAGATCAACCCCGGTATGCAGGGTGGACACCTTCGTGACGGGGTGGGTACGCATTCCGAACTTGCTGGTCACGACGGGGTTTTTGGTTGGCCAGCTAAGCGGAAACGTGTTGTCTCGTCCCAGCCACCAGGCGCAGAGCAACCCGGCACCAAGCAGCGACGTAGCCAGCACGGGGCTTATGGGTTGCTCACTCACCTGGCTCATACGTTCGTGGTTTCGTCGTTCGTATTGTCGGTGGTTTCGTCGTCGTCAGCTTCAGGCAGGCTGTCTTTTTTTTTCCCATCGGTCCCCAATAGTAGATTACCGGCAATGCGGGCTTGCTCAGTACTGCTAAAGTTGCGGTGGTCGGGTTGATGCCCGCGATTTTTGAGGTCGGTCAGGTAGTTTTTGTAGGAGATGGTACTACAACCCGTCACGATACCGTCGTCGTTTTTTTGGAGAATCAAGGCGTATTTCATGAAAATTGTTTGGTTTTTGGTTGAAAGGATTGATACATGAACCAGGCCGCAATACCGCCGATCAGCAACCCACCCACCGCCAGGCCCGCCGAAGATGTGGCCGCAGCAGTCCAGCCGGACGGGATCGAGCGGCTCACGAACCGCTCCACGTCGGCTACCGTCACGTTGCCGTTTGGATTGATAGATGCGTTCTGAGTGTACGCTATGGTTCCCTGGCGAAACACCACGTAACTGCCCGGTTTACCCGATGCTTTGGGATACAGTACGAGCAAATACAAATCGACCAGCTTTTGCGGACGCACCCCGGTCATTTTCATCGCACTGGCTAAGTAGCGTTCCACGTAGGGCAGTTGCTGTACGGCGTTCATCTGCTCAATAGCATAGACCGATGTACCCAGGCCAGCCGCCGTGTCGGGCATGAACTGAATCAGCCCGGTAGCCCGGCTTTTTGGGTTGACCGCCGTTGGCGAAAGCTGGCTTTCGCGGTACATCACAATCATGACCTGATCCGGCACGATGCCCAACCGCCCGGACATGGCCCGCACCCCACGCTCAAACGCGGATTGCAGGTCTGTACGAATAAGGTTTAGGTACGGAAGGGCCATTGACTACGAGAGTTTTTGAATGCGGCTGCGCACCGTCAAAAACTGGCCACCACCGCGACGGAGTAATTGAACGTCTCCCCACAGCGTCGGGGATTTGCGAACCAGTTTAGCCGAATCGTCAAGCCCTTTGTTAGCCTTATAAACGCGGTTGTACTGCGCAATGAACTGCTTTAGCTGGGCATCGGTCATTTTGCCCAACACGGCCACAATCGCGTTCTCGTCAAAGCTGGTGCGTAGCTTCCACACGTTCGGGGGCGTAACGACAGTCCAGATAGCCCGGAATACGCGGTCGAGGTTCGTCCACGCTGCC
>JBBRUB010000384.1:0-4642 GCA_038248175.1 Cytophagales bacterium
CGGTATTGATCCCGATCTGGTTATTCCCGATAAAAACCTATCGGTGTTCGAGGGCGCCATTATGCCGTGGCGCAGTGAGAAAATGAGCCAGGAATTTCTGAAACCCCTGCTCAAAAACGGCATCCGCTTCGACTTCCCCATTCACCGACCCTACAAAGACCTGACGCCCAAAGAGCAGAAATTGCTGTGGGCCGGCAACAAATACTTTGATGGACTGGACCAGTTTTTTCAGTTTGTTGAAAGTCAGACCTTCAAGGTGCAGTACCGCGTGATGCTGTCGCGCTACCGGGGTAAAACCACCTGCCCCGAGTGCCGGGGATCGCGGCTGCGTAAAGATGCGAGTTATGTGAAGGTGGGCGGGACGAGCATTACTGACATCGTGCTGATGCCCATTACCGAAGCCGCGCAGTTTTTTCGCGACCTCGCCCTGCCGCAGCATCAGCAGCAGATAGCCAGCCGTATCCTGACCGAAATCCAGAACCGGCTCGATTATATGGAGCGCGTCGGTCTCGGTTATCTAACGCTTAACCGATTGACCAACAGTTTGTCGGGGGGCGAATATCAGCGCATTAAACTCGCCACGTCGCTGGGATCAGCGTTGGTGGGGTCCATGTATATTCTGGATGAGCCAAGCATTGGCCTGCACCCACGCGATACCAAACGGCTGGTGAGCGTGCTGGAAACCCTGCGCGACATGGGCAATACGGTTATCGTGGTCGAACACGAAGAAGAAGTCATGCGAGCCGCCGATCAGCTTATCGACATCGGCCCCGACGCCGGTGTATTGGGCGGTGAGTTAGTATTTCAGGGTTCGTTGAAGGAAGTGAACCGCTTAGTGAAGAATGAAGAACGAAGAACGAAGAACGGTGTTGACGATGCAGAAGAACAAGAAACGGCATACTTCACTGACAATGAGGACAGCGGTAGCCGTTCTTCGTTCTTCACTTTTCATTCTTCACTAAAAAAATCACACACGCTCGACTTCCTGACTGGTCGCGAAACGGTGCCGGTACCATCGTTCCGGCGCAAATCGGCCAATTTTATCGAAATCAAAGGGGCGCGGGAAAATAATCTCAAAGACGTTGACGTCAAGTTTCCGCTTAATACGCTTACCGTTGTGACGGGCGTGTCGGGGTCGGGTAAGAGTACGCTCATCCGTAAGGTGCTGTACCCGGCGTTGCTGCGGCAGCGGGGCGAGGCCGCCGAAGAAGCGGGTAAATACGCCGAACTGACCGGCTCACTCGACCGTATCAAGGCCATCGAAATGATTGACCAAAACCCGATTGGCAAGTCGAGCCGGTCGAACCCGGTTACGTACATTAAGGCGTATGATTATTTGCGGCAGGTGATGGCCGAGCAGCCGGTGTCCAAATCGCGGGGTTACAAACCGAGCCATTTCTCGTTCAACGTCGATGGCGGTCGCTGCGAAGTGTGTCAGGGCGAGGGCGAGGTAAAGATCGAGATGCAGTTCATGGCCGACATTTACCTCAAATGCGAGGGTTGTGACGGTCGCCGGTTCAAACAGGAGGTGCTGGAGGTAACATTGCGCGGTACCCTGCCGGGCGATAAAAACATCTCCGATATTCTGAACCTGACCGTCGATGAAGCCATCGACTTCTTCCGCGTCGCTGACCCTAAAATGGCCGATAAACTCCAGCCGTTGCAGGACGTTGGCCTGGGCTATATTGGGCTGGGGCAGTCGGCCAATACGCTGAGCGGGGGCGAGGCACAGCGCGTCAAACTGGCCAGTTTTCTGGGCAAGGGCAACCCGAACAAAGGCGGTACGCTGTTTATCTTCGACGAGCCGACCACGGGGCTGCACTTCCACGACATCCGCAAACTGCTGGTGGCCATTAACGCGCTGGTGGATCAGGGCGATTCGGTCATCATTATCGAACACAATATGGAGGTTGTTAAAAATGCCGATTACATCATCGACCTCGGCCCGGAGGGTGGCGATACGGGCGGCTACGTCACCTTCACCGGCACCCCCGAAGCGATGGTCAAACTCCCCGAAGGCGAAAACTACACGGCTGATTATCTGCGCGGGAAAGTGTAGCCTTCAGTTCGCTTTCAGACTCTGAATCCATTCCCGGATTAAGGCGACGCCTTCGCGGTGGGTAACTTTGCGGGCTACTTCGGGCATCATCACGCCGGGGTCGGTCGATTCTAATCGGTACACCAGAATGGACTCGTCGGGTTTGCCGGGCGTTATGTCGTACTGTCGCCCGCCGGAGCCGCGCCCAGCGGCAACGGGCGTTTTCAGAATACCCCAGGCTGTGGGATTCATCTCATTGTAGCGCAGGTTCAGGCCCGAGGTGCTGGCTGGTCCGTCGGGGCGGTGGCAGTGGGCGCAGTTGATGTCGAGCCACGCACGGGAGCGGGCGTCGAGACTGCCAGTGGTGGGGTCGTTCCAGACGGGCGTTTTGGGTACGTCGGCGAGGGTGGGCAGGCCAATGAGCAGGCCGTGTTTTTGCCAGTAGGAAAGCTGATTTTCCGGGCCATCGGCGTAGGCTAAATCGCCGTTGAGCTGGCGGACCGAGGGGCCAATGGGCATAAGTTTCTCACTGCGGTTGTGGCAGCCCTTGCACTGGTTCAGGTTGGGCATGACGTAGGTTTGGCGGTGGGTGCTGCCTGCCCGGTCCAGATACGTGACCTCGGTTTGTTCGCCCGCTACTTCCAGCACGGCATTGGTTTGTTCGGCATTCCAGACGTATTCGAGGGCTTTCCAGCCAGTAGTCTCGTGAACCAGTAACCGCGTTTCGAGCAGCCGTCGGCCTTTCGTGGCATCGCGGAAATCGGTCGGGAAATAAAACGTTTTGATGAGTACCGTACCCACCGGAAAGGCCAGTACGTCGTCGGGGTTATACGGCACTGGCTGGCCCGCTGGCAGTTTGACGAACCGTAGTTTTTCGGCGTAATCCGAGAACAGGGGCGTGTTGAGCTGGTACGGCAAAATTCCGTCAGCTGGTTTCTGATCGGCCAGTTGTCCCGTAAAAAAGCCCCATTCCGACAGGTTTTCTGGCGCGGCTGTTTGCAGACTGTTGGACCGGAGTGTGAAGGAGACAGAGAGGAGGAAAACGGCAAGGGCAGCGATAATCTTCATTTCAGGGTCAGTTTGGCGTCGGTCAGCGGCTGGAGGGTGCAGTTCTGGGCATCGGCGTTGCGCGATATTTTTTTGAAGTTATTGGCCGCGTCCATGTTGGCAAAGGTGGCGCCGGCGTTGTTGCGCAGGCAAATGTCCATCGTGGCGGGCCGGGCGTATTTCTCGTCGGCGATACCATCCCACAGAATGTCAGGAACGTCTTTGCCGAACTTCAGTTTGAACCGAAACATCAGCCCCATCCGGCCTTCACGGCTCGGATAGCCGCGCTCGCGCTGATAGGTGTTGTCGTGAATATTGATTTTGGTGGGGTAGGGGTAATAGTCTTTGTCGGCAATGGGTTTTTCTGTCATGTAATAGCTGATGACGCCCGTGCCGATGCTTTTGTTGTTGATAATCTGGTTGTCGAAAATTTCGACCTCGCTTGTCGCCAGAATCATCACCCCCGTACCCGCCGGAACGCTGGCCACGATGTTGCCCTTCGGCGCGAAATTCTCGAAGTTGTTGTTCCTGATCTGGTTTTTATAGACTCGCACATTGCCGCCCCGTTTCTGCACAAGGTCGGGCAGGTCGAACACCAGAATGCCGCCCGTATTATCGTGGGCGTTGTTTTCATACACGTCGGCCATCAGCGAATTCTCGATTTCGATACCTGCCACGTTATGAAATGCTTCGCACCGGCGCACAATGATGTTCTTTGACTGCCCCACGTAAATACCCGCATCTGATGCACCGATGGCCACGCAGTCCTCGATCAAAACGTTCTGGCACTGCACCGGATAGAGTCCATACGAGCCGTTGTCGGGGCCGGGTTTACCAGTCCATTCTACCTTTACATTGCGGAACGTGATACCATCCACATTCATGGTTTTGATGCAGTCGCCTTTGGTATCCTGAATGGTTAGGTTTTCGATAATGATGTTCTGACCGTTGCTCACCCGCAGCCCCTCGGCCCCGTCGGTTTGCCCTTTGAACGACAGTACGGTTTTGTCCATGCCCTGCCCCCGAATCACGATGTTTTTCTTGTCTTCGAGCGATAGACTGCCCGTGAACGTAAATGTCCCGGCGTCTAATTGAATCGTTTCGCCGTCGTTGGTCAGGATAAGTTGTTTCTGAATGGCCTTTTGCACGCCGGGCGCATCCACGCCGGGCGCATCCACGCCGGGCGCATCCACGCCGGACTGTGCCCGAGCGGTCAGGGATAGCAGGCAACAACTAAAAAGGATAATAAACGGGGTTTTCATGGCTCAGGATGTCAGTTGGTCAGGTAATGTAAAGCTACTGAATAACCGGCCTAACCGGCTGCTTTGCCGCTGATTATCTGTCTGCCGGTTCGTAACTTTCGCTATGCTTACCATACTCACGTCCTCAACATGGCTCCTTGTGGCCCAGTCTTTTGTTGCTCAACCCGACTCGCTGCCTCCGCTGCGGCAGGTAGAGCTGAGCGGGCAGGCGGGGTTCGTGATTCCGCACGCGCCCGATCTGGTCCCGATTTCGGGCAACATGCCAGTGGGTATTACGCTGAGTTATGGCCAGACC
>JBBRUB010000385.1:0-4641 GCA_038248175.1 Cytophagales bacterium
GACGAGTCGGTAAAGAAGCTGATGAACGCATCCCATGACCCCGGCGAACCGTGTACAAACAGTACCACGGGCAATGAATCGTTCCCGACCAGAAGGCTGGCGTAATGAATAGGTCTGTCGCCAACCATGACGGTGCTGAACTGCGGCTTCACGGCTTTGTTATCGAAATAGGCGTCGATCTTTTTGTCCGACATCCTGAGCGAGACGCATTGGGGCAGAAACACCACCAGCAGCACAAAAACGAGCAGCAGCAGTTGCCAGCGAGTCAGGAGCATCAGAGTAGCCGGATAAATTGCCAGAGTGCCATACCCACAAACAGCCCGCCCGTGAGCCGGTTCAGCCAGCGTCCGCTCAGATAGTGCAATACCTGCTGCCGCTTTCGGTTAGCCAGCCACGCTACCAGGCCCAGCAACCCAAACGCGCCCGCTGCTGTACCCGTCGCAAAGACCCACAAACTGCCCGGTTGCCCCACCGGCACCAGCATACTGCCGCTTAAATACAACCACACCGCCGACCAGAACGGTAACAACTGCGGGTTGGAGCCGCCCAGCACAACGCCTTTCCAGAACGGAATCAGGGCGCCAACGGCAGGCTGACCCTGAGTTGTTACGTCTGCAAAGACAACTGGCTTTTGCCGGAAGGCCATAACACCTGCTCCCAGTAATACCGGAATGGGCGCGTAGGCCAGCCAGCTTGTCCAGGCCGACTGCATGGGTAGTAACATCAATCCGCCAGCCGCCACACTGCTCCAGAACAGTTCGGGTAAACTGCCACCCAGGGCCAGCCACAGCCCAGCCCGCCGACTCTGGCTCAGCGTAGTTTGTATCACAGCCAGGTTGACCGTGCCGGGGTGTATTGACCCCAGAAAACTGATCAGGCTGACGAGTATGAACAGGAGAAACATGGCTAACTATGGGTTAATGCGCGGCCTGGTGCTGAGTAGAATAGGCCACGCCGAAGTTAGGCGGCATGTCTATTTGCGGAAAATTGTGTTGCACTCCTACCTGAATCAGCGCGAGGTGATGCACGGCGTGTTCGATGTTGTAGAGCAACTCGCGGGCAAATGACGACGGGATGACTACCTGCTGAGTACCCATTACCGATACGTCGGCTTCCAGGCTGAGCGTTTCGCTGAGGTCGAGTTGCTGAATGGCGCGGTCCACGCTGCCGATGCGCCGGAGGGTTTCGTTGGTATCGGTTTCGAGCCGCAGATCGCGCTGCCGGCGGTCGTAGTTGAGGTAGCCCGTTGGGCGGCTGTTGACCAGGAGTTCGTAAAACTCAACGATGTGCCGAACGTGCTTGCCGATGGTATTGCCCGATAAAACGGGCAGCGGGTGGGCATAGTCGGCGTTGGAAAGCTGGCCGACCACCCCGGCAAGTTGCATCAGAATGTCGGTACTGGCAGATTTAAGAGACATGGCGAAAATTAGCGAATGGGTTAGTGTATGAAACAGGCCCCGGCTCTTGGCCCTGCAATGACCAACAATATGCCCGAAAAAAATGACAATCAGGCGACAAAAGCCCAGGAACTACCTGTGTGCAGACATTGATTTTTTGCCGAAGAAGCTGGCCAGCAAGTTGCCCAGGATGGGCAGCCACTGCTGGCGGGCCAGAGCGACGAGAAAATAGACAAGCGTTTTCATTGAATGTACTGGCAGGTGATTGGTTGGTTGTTACCATAGTTAATTGCCAATACCATTCCAGTTCGGTCAATCGCGCTGAAATAAGGCTACACACGCTCAAAAGGCCTGAAATCAATTAGTGAAGCCAGTCGTACCAACGTTTTTAACCACTGTCTATTTACTATATTTCGTGATATTTACGAAATGCCGGGTACATTGAACGATATTAACCCTCTCTGTAAAAGGGGTTTCGTTTCAAAAAAGCCGGTTTGCCGTTTCTTACGACTGTTCTGGTAACGCCAATTCGTTTCGGTTCGGAAATTGTACAGTATATACCAACCTCCCACGAACGTCCCCACAGCCACCGGGCCAGGCACTAACCAAGTTTTATGCACCTGACCACCAACAGCCCGCCCAATCCATTGCACCTCTCGCCGGTGGCCATCGATAACGCGAACGAAGCCGTGTTGCTGGTCGATGCCCGCGGCTGGGTCCGGCAACTCAGCCCGATGGCGCGTCGGCAACTGGGCTACTCGGCACCCGAAATAGAAACGCTACGTTTCATCGACATTTTTCCGGCCTACACGTCCCCGCAGTTCGCGCTCTTGTGGCAGCAACTCGCACAGCAACAAACCGCTACGCTCGATTTAGGGCAGCGATTGCGCGATGGCTCGCTCAGGCAAACAGAAGTCAGCCTCAATTTTGTGGAACGCCACGGAGTGCCGTACTTATCGTGTTTCATAGCTGACCTGACCGAGCGGGCCGAACTGGACGACCTGCTGCGCCGGATTTCGGAGGGTACAGCCGCCGACGTCGGAACCGATTTTTTCGAGTCGCTGGTGCGGCACTTGACAGCCACGCTCGGGGTCGAGTACGCGCTGGTGGCCGAGTGTACCAGTGTCGAGAATACCCGCGTGCGGACCCTGGCGTTTGGCCAGAACAACGCCCTGCTCGAAAACATAGAGTACGATCTGGCTGGTACGCCCTGCGACATTGTGATGCGCGACCGGACGTTTTATACCCCCACCGATTTCGCCAATAACTTCCCGCCTGCGGTTTTGGAAGGGTATCTGGGCGTACCGATTCACAACAAAACAGGCGAAGTCATTGGGCATCTGGCCGTGATGGACTCGCGGCAGATGCGGAGTCACCATAAATACATTGGCGTGCTGCGGGTGCTGGCCGCGCGGTCGGGGGCCGAAATTGGCCGGAAAGTAGCCGAAGAAAAACTCCTGAACGTGCAGCAGCAACTTGAAGCTACCATTGAGGCCCGCACCAACGAACTGGCGGTAGCCAAAGAAGCCGCCGAAGCTGCCAACCGCGCCAAGAGCGAGTTTCTGGCCACCATGAGCCACGAACTACGCACTCCTCTCAACGGCATTCTGGGCTACACGCAGCTTTTTCAGCGCGATCCGCTTCTGACCGAAGGCCAGCAAAAAGGCGTTCGGGTTATGCACGACTGCGCCGAAAACCTGCTCGCCCTTATCAACGATGTGCTGGACCTGTCCAAGATTGAAGCCCGGCAGATGGACGTTCTCGCCGAGCCGGTCTATCTGCCCGACCTGCTGTACCACGTGATTCAGCAAACCCAACTCCGGGCCGAACAAAAGGGATTAATTTTCGAGTCGCATCTCGCCGATAACTTGCCCGAATGGGTCATTGGCGACGAACGCAAGCTACGGCAGGTACTACTTAACCTGCTCGGCAACGCCGTCAAATTTACCCAATCAGGCCAAATCTCGTTCCGAGTCTATTGCCAGTCGGGCGTATCAGACAGCAATGCAGTTTCGGCTATTCGTTTTCTAATCGAAGATACCGGCGTGGGCATTGCCGACGCGCAGTTGGAACACATTTTCAGGCCGTTTCAGCAAATCCGGGAATCGGGCGATTTTGTGGAGGGGACCGGGCTGGGCTTGTCCATTACCGATCAGCTGGTGCGACTCATGAATGGCAGCCTGTACGTGGCCAGCCAAAGCGGTCAGGGTACGCAGTTTCGGCTGTTGCTGCCCCTGCCCACCGCCCGCGAACGTCTTACGATACCCTGTTTCCGAACAAATCAGCAACCCACGGTAGGCTACGACGGCCCGAACCAGACCGTGCTCGTGGCCGACGATAACCCCGAAAACCGGTCGGTACTGACCAACCTACTGGCCCCGCTGGGATTTACGGTGTTGGAAGCTAAAACCGGACGCGAAGCCGTAATACAGGCCGAAAACCGGCAGCCCAGCCTGATTTTGCTCGACCTGACCATGCCTGACCTGGACGGTTTCGATGTGCTCAGGCTAATCCGGGCTAACCCAGCCACAACCCAGACCCCCGTATTCGCGCTGTCGGCGCGGGTATTTGAGGAGGACCGGCAGCGAAGCCAACAGGCCGGGTTTGATGCGTTCGTACCCAAACCTATTAATCTTGACGAGCTACTTGCTCTGGTGGGGCAGTACCTGAACCTGCACTGGCAAACCCGCCCTGCAACAGTATCGGCGGTCACGTCGGCACTGAACCTGGACACGCGCGTACCCGCCCCAGCCCACCTTGCCCAACTCCACGACCTGGCCCGCATGGGCGATATTCGGGGTATTCTGATCCAACTCGATGAACTGGAACGCGAAGATGCCCGACACCAACCGTTTGTGGCTACGCTGCGCCAGTTTGCTGATGAGTTTGACACACAGTCCATCAAAAAATACGTAGAAACCAGCTTCACACCAGCATAAATTCTCAACACAATGCAACTTCTTCCCGATACCGAAACGCACGAAAACGATACGGAAATCATCATGTCGGGCGCGTCGCAAACGATCCTAATCGTGGACGACGTGCCCAACAACATCAGCGTGCTGTACGAAACACTGATGCGGTTCGACTACAAAGTGCTGGTGGCCCGCGACGGTAAAAGTGCCATCGAGCAGGCGCAGTTTGCCCGGCCCGACCTGATTTTGCTCGATGTGATGATGCCCGGTATGGATGGGTTCGAGACCTGCCGCCGACTCAAAAACCACGATGATACGCGGGCTATTCC
>JBBRUB010000386.1:0-4640 GCA_038248175.1 Cytophagales bacterium
AAGAATTGTCAGAGTACCAACTCTTTTTTAAACGCGCGGATGAAGTAATTCGGATCGCTGAATCCTACTAAGTAAGCAATCTCAGCCACCTGCCACCCGCCCGACTGCAACAATTGAGCAGCCCGCTGCAATCGTACACTGCGGATGAATTCGTTACCACCCTTACCGGTAAGGGCTTTGAGTTTCCGGTACAATTGAGTGCTACTCATGCCCAGTTCCCGTTCGAGCCGCACTACCGCTAAATCCGGATCAGCGATATGTTCATCGATGAGGGTTGTGAGTTTGCGCAAAAACTTCTCCTCCGCAGATTCGGGCAGATTGCTGGTCGGCTCAACGGTCAGTACCCGGCTGTATTTAGTGTGAAGCTGGCGACGGTTATGAATCAGATTGCCTATCCTACTGAACAGTACCTCCAGGTTAAAGGGTTTGGTTACGTAGTCATCGGCCCCGGCGTTTAGTCCCTCTACTTTGCTTTCCGTGCTCGACCGCGAGGTGAGTAACAATACCGGTACGTGACTGGTGCGTTCGTCGGTTTTTAGGGCTTCGCACAACTGTACCCCGTCCATATCAGGCATAAGCCAGTCGCTCAGCACAAGGTCAGGAATCTCATTCTGAGCACGCTGGAGAGCTTCCCGGCCATTGGTAGCCGTCAAAACCCGGTATCGCTGACTAAATGAACCCGCTAAATACTGCCGCAAATCGTCATGGTCTTCCACAATCAAAATTAGCGGGCGGTCAGCAGTAACCGGGCTTAGTACTGTAGCCGAAAGGGGTGTATCTTTTTCGGGCCAGGTGGTCAATTCAGACAATGTGGCGTCGGGAAGTGTGTTGCTGAACCAGCTTACCGGGAACGCTGATGCGTGAACAGGCAATCGGACAACAAACACCGTACCCACTCCCGGCTGACTCTCTACCGAAATCTGCCCGTTGTGCAGTTCAATCAGTTCGCGGGTGAGAGCCAGCCCAATACCGGTACCGGCTTTTTTAGCGCGGTGTTGCCCGTTGACCTGGTAAAACCGCTCGAAAATATGGGTCGTGTGTTCGTTGGCGATACCAAGGCCAGTGTCCTCTACTTCCAGCAACAATACAGCAGGGCCATCGGCATCCTGCAATCGACAGCGCACCACAATGGAACCATCGGACGAGGTAAATTTCAGGGCGTTGGCCAGCAGGTTATACAGCACCTTCTCCACAAGGTCAGGGTCAAACCAGGCCGCGCCCGTGTTGGGTTCGGTGTCAACCCGCAGCGTAATGCCCTGTTTGCTGGCCTGCGCCGAAAACGAACCGGCCACTCGGCGTACAAACTCCATAATGTCCTGACGACTAATGTCGGGCCGGAGCGAATCGGATTCCAGTTTCGATAAATCGAGCAACTGATTGATAAGCCGCAGGAGTCGGTTCGCGTTCTGGTACATCGTCTGGAACTGGGGCCGTCGGCTGTCGGGGCTGCGGTCGGTCAGGAAATGCTCCAGCGGGGTAAGAATAAGCGTAAGGGGCGTACGAAACTCGTGCGAGATGTTTGTAAAGAAGCCGGACCGGAGCCGGTCGAGTTCACGGGCTTTCTCGGCTTCGAGGTGTTCGGCCCGGAGTTCAGTTTTGTAGCCTTCCCGAATCTGTATCAGCCAACGCATCCCCAGCAATAAAGCCACGATCAGCAGGGTATAAGCCGCGTAGGCCCAGTTGGTGCGGTACCATGGGGGCAGAATAATGAGTTGAAGCATGGTTTCGGGCGCATTCGTAAAATCGTCCGTGAGTGATGCCTTTACCCGAAAGCGGTATGTGCCGGGGCTTTGGTTGGTATAGGTAGCCGAGTGCTGCGGGCCCACGTAGTTCCAGATGTCTTCAAAGCCATCCAGCCGGTATGCATAGCGCACATTCCGGTGCGCCCGAAACAGTACAGCCGCAAAATCGAACGTAATGACCGATTGATCGAAGCGGAGGGTAAGATTTCGGGTATCGGCCAGGCTGTGTGTTAGCGGGGAGCCTGCCGCACCCGGCAGCACGGGCCGGTTAAAGAGTTTCAACTGACTTAGATAGACAGGTACAGGCAGAAGCTGACCGTCGAGTCGATGGGGGCGTAGCACCGTCAGGCCGTGTTTTCCTCCCCAAAATAACGTGCCGTCGGTCTGTTGCGCTACGACCCGTTCTGAAAAGTCGTTACCGGCCAGGCCGTCTTCGCGCCGGTAGGTTCGCAGTACCCGCCCTGCTTCGGTGAGCTGGCACAGGCCGTCGTTGGTGGCCACCCACAGGTAGCCATCCCGGTCCTGACTCAGGCTCATAATGGCATCGTTGGGCAGGCCGTTCTCCGTCGTCAGCAACGAAAACCGTCCGGTGCGCCGGTCGTAGCGGTGCAGGCCATTCATAGTACCAATCCAGTACTGTCCGCGCCGGTCTTCAAGCAGGCTGGTGAGGATGTTATCGTATAAAAAACCTGGTTGTCGCTCGCTATTATGTACCTGGGGCAGGCTATCCAGACGGGGCCAGATTAGCAGACCATAGCCGTACACAGCTCCCAGCAGCGTACCGTCAGCTGCGCCCACGAGAGCGCGAATCGACGAGTGAACTCCGGGAAGATCAGATGCGGGGCTAAGCTGCCCCGTCTGCCGGTCAATCCACCATGATCTACCACTATTATCCACCAGCCGGACCCTTCGCCCACGTATGGGCAGAACTGGGTAAATCGGATTTTTGCCCAATGCCATAAGCCGTTGCTGCACCCGTCCTGATTTTGGGTTGACCAGTACCGTTCCCTGATTCCACACCGTAACCAGCATGGCCGTTTCGGAGAGCAGGTATAGGTTGGTTACGTCATTGCCGGGCAGTGTATTCGGGTTGCCAGGCTGGTGCCGGAAATGCCGGTAGGTTTCGTTTTTTCGGTCGATACAGGTCAGTCCCTGCGTACTACCTACCCAAGCGTTTCCTGCTGAATCAACCGCTACAGCGGCTACGGCCTGGGTGAGCAAGCCCGGCAAGCCCGGTTGGTAGGTATATAAATTGAAGGGATCAGGCTTACTGAACGCCACGTTTAGCCCTCCCTCCCAGGTACCCACCCAGATGTTACCCTGCCGGTCGCCCTGAACGCAAACGGTAGCGTGGGTGCTGAGGGTAGTGGGCAGAGCGGGGTTATGGCGCAGGTGCTGGATGTGGCTAAACGAACTGTCGCTGGCTACCACAACGCCGTCGTCAGTGCCGAGCCAATACCGCCCGCCGGTACCTTCGTACAGACTGCGGGCATTGTTTGTGCCTTCTACAACGCCAGTTCGGTAAAAAACCGACTGAAAAGCCGCTTGCCCGGCCTGACTTCGGTATAGCCCATTGCCTTTGGTGCCTACCCACACGCGTCCCCGGCTGTCGCACTGAATGGTCATGATGTCCCTGGGTGCATTATGGTTGGGGGCTGGCAGCGTAACAACCGTAAAGCTGCGGTCTGACAGGCGCATCCGGGTCAGCAGGGCCGCCTGATTACCAAGCCACAGATTACCAGAACGGTCAGCGCAAAGCTGATGAATAACGTTGGACGGCAGCGCACTGTTGGCCATCGTAAACTGCGTAACCTGTCCGCGCTCCGGCTCAATCCGGAGCAGGCCCTGCCCGTTGGTAGATGCCCAGATAAACCCCGCCCGGTCCTGCACAATATCCGTGACAATGGCCCCGGAGATGTCCTGCCCATCGGTTGTCCGGTTGTAATGAATAAACCGCACCCCCGACGCATCCATCCGATTTAGCCCCCCGGAGTTAGTGCCGACCCACAGCCGTTGCTGCCGGTCGCTGAACAAACAATGGATAAAATTATTGCTTAGGCTGTTCGTATCCCGCGCCGACCGCCGGTACGTCTGAAACTGCTCGCCATCGTAGCGGTTGAGGCCATCGGCAGTGGCTACCCACAGAAACCCACGTTGATCCTGCACCAGATCCATGACCGTATTGTGCGACAGCCCATTGCGCGTGGTCAGGTGGCTGAATTTGGACTGGCTTTGGCCGTCTAAACTGAGAAGCATACAGGTAACCAGCCAAAAAGCCGTATGGAGTTTTGGGGGAAACAGGCCATGTATTGCTTTCCAAAAGCCAGCAAGCATCTGCATTCGATTTAAACCTTCTGAGGAAAATGCTTATTTTAAAGATATGCGTTTTATTCTGAATTGCATCATCAACAACAACACCAATCCCTTTGATACTGACTTTTTTGCTACTTCCAAACCACACCCGTGGCGTTTTCTACTGAAAAATGACCCTGCTGTGCCGAACGGATGGGTTTGCCGTGGATGGTCAGGTTCTCGAACCGCACGTTCTCGACGCGGTGCTGCGGGTCATAGCCGTAGAGAATGGAATACGGAAACTGCCCGTCGGTCACGGCAATGTTGCGAAACGTGATGTCGCGAATATGGCCCCGGCCCGCAGCAAACCGCGCTTCCTGTCCGGGTGGTACGCGCAACACCCCATCCCACGCGCCCTGCCTGTACAGGCGGGTACGTTCGGCATCATCGGTAGGCCGGTCGGTGCTGTACTGCGACCGAAACACGGCGAGGTCGATTAGCTTATGGGGAGCATCTTCTACCCGGATGTCGTCATACGTAATGTTCTCGACGGTAGCCTGATCGCCGTTATGAATGCTCAGGGCCGCGCCCCGGTCCACATGAATC
>JBBRUB010000387.1:0-4636 GCA_038248175.1 Cytophagales bacterium
CAGCAAATCGGCCTGGGTGATGATGTGGACCTGCTGGTGTTCGTCCCGGACGAGCAGGGCTTTGTTATCGCGGTCGATGAGCGAGGAGAGGGCGTCCACGGTATTGTCAAGTCCCACGAATTTGAAGGGTTTGTCCATGATCTCGCTCACCGTACAATCCTTGACCGACGGGTCATCGATGAGTCGGTTCAGGATGGTGCTGTCGGTCAGGCTACCAACGATCTGGCCCTCGGCGTCCGTTACCGGAATCTGCGAAATGCCGTGGCGGTTCAGCACCTGAATGGCCTGACTCACACTCACCCCAGACCCAATCGTGGTCAGTTGCGACGCCCCGTTTTTGTGCTGCACAATGTCGCGGGCGGTTTTAAAGGCACGGTCTTCCAGAAATCCGTGATCTTTCATCCAGGTATCGTTGTAAATTTTGCCGAGGTAACGCGTACCGTGGTCGGGCAGCAGAATCACCATCACATCGGTATCGGTCAGGTTGTCTTTGGCCCACTCCAACGCCCCGTGCACGGCGGTGCCGCACGACCAACCAATGAACAGCCCTTCCTCACGCGAGAGACGCCGGGCCATAATCGCCCCATCTTTATCAGTCACTTTCTCGAACTGGTCAATGACGCTGAAGTCAACGTTTTCGGGCAGGATGTCTTCGCCGATACCTTCGGTCAGGTAAGGGTAAATCTCGCCGGGATCGAAAATGCCGGTTTCCTTATATTTCTTGAATACCGAACCGTAGGTGTCCAGACCAAGCGTAAAGATGCCGGGATTCTGCTCTTTCAGGAATTTCGCCGTACCGCTAATCGTACCGCCCGTGCCGACGCTGGCCGCAAAATGCGTGATTTTACCATCGGTGTCGCGCCAGATTTCGGGGCCGGTGGTATCGTAATGCGCTATGGCATTCGACGGGTTATCGTACTGATTGGGGTAGATGGAATTGGGAATGTCGCGGTGCAGTTTTTTGGCGACCGAATAGTACGAGCGCGGGTCGTCGGGGGCTACGTTGGTGGGGCAAACAACCACCTCGGCTCCCACCGCCCGCAAAATGTCGATCTTCTCCTGCGACTGCTTATCGGCCATCGTAAAAATGCACTTGTAGCCTTTGGCAATGGCCGTCAGAGCCAGTCCGAACCCCGTATTGCCGCTCGTACCTTCGATAATGGTGCCGCCGGGTTTCAGTACGCCCTGCTTCTCGGCGTCTTCGATCATCCTGACCGCAATCCGGTCTTTCACCGAGTTGCCGGGGTTAAAATACTCGACCTTCGCCAGCACCGTCCCACGAATGCCCTTGGTAACTTTATTCAGTTTCACCAACGGCGTATTGCCGATGGTGTCGATAATGGAGTTGTAGTAGTTCATGTTGATGATGTTTTATACTGTTCGAGAAAGTTCGTTACCTGTTTATGGAAATGGGCGAAACTCCGCGATTGTTTAGCAAGTTCGTCAAAATCAGCATTCTCAGCGATTTTCTTGGCGACACGTTCCACAATCGAACCTGTGTCCTTTTCTCCGTAAAGCAATTTCTTTAGCTCGCTCTGTGTTTTCGCTTCTAGGCTATGCGGTGAATAACTCTTACCAATACTTACCCGGTGGCTTTGATACCCTAACCATTGCTCAATAGCCTGAACCGTTACAAAGTGGACAATCTGCTCGCCGAAGATTTTATATACCTTTCCAAGTTTGCCAAGTAACATCTCGCATTCCTTCGTATGCTCAATTTGCTCTCTTTCGTAATCGGCTTTATCTAAATCAACTCCTACAATCAGCATTTGATGACCTTGTTCAACAGCTACACTAAAAATTGATCCTGCTTCTTTCAGAACTTTTGATTTACCCGCCTTCTCCCCTTTGAATCCCAGTTTGCTACGCACCAATTGCAAATCGAACTTCGACTCCATAAGCCGCAGATAAGCCGGAATAAATGCGTACTCTGCGTGCCCTTCGGCCACAAGTGTATAATCCAGGCGCTTACTTCTTTTCATTCTACATTGGCTGGCACACCGCCGATCATTCCATACATCCAAGACTCACCAAGATTCGACGTGAAGTCGATTTTATCTAAGCCAAGTTCCTCCATTTTCTCATCCGACGGTTCGATAATGTCTTTTTGAAGATTACGAACAGTCGTTGCACCTGTGTCTTCATCTTTATCAAAAACAAAAATGGCTTCTGGTATTGATGAGAATGCGTTAATTACATGTTCATTGTGCGTTGTCAATATAACTTGAACATCTTTCTCATCGGCTAATTGAAAAATAAATTTCATAACCTCCCATATACGGCGTGGATGAATACCCTTTTCCGGTTCTTCAAGCAAAAGAAGTTTTGGTGGATTTGGTTGATTGATGATGCAAAGTAGTGCGAGGAAGTACAGCGTACCTTCTGAGAGTTCATCAGCCCAATACGTTATACCTTGTTTGCTATTTGTCAGGCCGATACGTTTGAACGACTTATCACCAAATTGCTTCTTCAATTCTTCCGTTGGCGGTGCATCCTCCAAATTTATCTCGTCAAATTCAGGTATGCAAGTGTGTAAATCTGCCTCTGTTCGATTAAAAACGGACCTTCTATACTTACCAAGCATTAGGTCTAAGAAGCCGACCAAGTTAGACGCATCTGCGTTTACCGTCTCTTCTCCAGCCCCTACTATTCCTGGATTTGTCAACTTGTTTGGATCAGGTTTGTATATTTTAAGACTAAATAACGAATGCTCGAGTTCTCTCTGTCCTGGTATAAATGGCACTCTACCGTCTCCTGAAAATTCCACTCCAGAATTCCTGATGGTATAGTAAGATTCTTCAGAGAAAAAATCATAAGTTTTAATTAGACTTACAGAATCTTCACTATCGTCGTTAATCAAGAATGTAGAAGTATTTCCTATTCTATTAAAAACTAAGTTTACGTCACTTCTCTTTGGAAATTGATTGTAGTTAAGTTTTAGGTACTCTAAAGCCTTCAAAAAATTCGTCTTACCAGAGTTATTCGGGCCAATCAGGAGATTGACTTTTTGCAGGTCGAGCGTGACGTCTTTCAGGCTCTTGAAGTTCTGGATGGAAACGCGCTTTAGCATGGTGAAGTTGGTTAACCATAGCCCGGACGTCCACGTCCGGCAGCCATATGGCTGGAATTATAGCTGGACTTTTTTTAGCAATTCGGCTACCGGCCGTGGACGTCCGGGCTACTTTGCTGCGTAGCAAGGTACGGAAATTACCTGCCCGGTTGGGCGCGTTCGGTAGCGTCGGTGCGGAGCAGGATGGTATTGTCGGGGTCGATGATGATCTGGGCGGGTTTGGTAGTTAGCGGTACGGTGAAGGTCTGGCTTTGCTGATTCAGCGTCAGTTTACCCGTGCGCTGTATCTCGCGCCCGCTAACGTCACGGATACTGAACAAAAGCGGCAGCGTGAATACCGTGCCTGATCGCTGAATTTGCCGGACGTCAAGCACCAACTGCCGCTTGCCCGCGTCGTAACGCGATTCCCAGACCAGTTCCGGGAAGCCAGGCTGGTGGAGCCACTGCCGGAAAAACCAGTCCAGCTTCTTACCCGATGCTTTTTCCATTACTGCCTGAAAATCGCTGGTGCGGGCGTTGGCGTTGCGGTATGCTGCGTAGTAGTCGCGGATGCCTCGCCAGAAAACGTCGTTGCCTACCTCATGGCGAAGCATGTGCAGCACCCAGCCGCCTTTCTGGTATGAATTGGGGTTCAGCAAATCGACCAGGTTCGTAGTGGTCGAGTCGATAACGGTACCGTTGGGATGCGTGGCCGCGTACCGGAAAATCTGCTTTTCGTTCTGGTTCAGCACCGCGTTCAGCGTATCGCGTCCGTAGGCGTGTTCGAGATACAGGGCCGAGAAATACGTGGCGAATCCCTCGCTGAGCCACAATTGCGACCAGTCGGCTTCGGTAGCCGAGTTACCAAACCACTGATGCGCAATTTCGTGGGCCAGCAATGCTTCAACGTCCGGGTCTTTTTTACCGACAATAATCTTCTCGTTGTAGAAAATACAGCTTGCATTTTCCATCCCGCCAAAAATCGTTGTGGACTGTACGTTGGCTAATTTTTCATACGAGTACGGGCCAATCTTATCCATGAACCAGCGCAAAATCTCTTTGGCCGGCTGGTAGTCGATGAACCCCTTCTGACTGTCGCTGGGGTACAGCCAGCTTTGCACGGGTACGCCGTTTACCGAACCCACTTCATCGACAGCGAAGCGGGCCGCGCCAATAACCATGACCTTGGTTGGAATGGGCGTGGTTTCCTGCCAGCGCGTCACTTTACGGGCCGTGGCCCCCGACTCGCCGATGACGGGTGCTTCGCTGATGAACTTACCATTAGAGATGATTCGGTATGCTGCCGGCGCATTAATCGTGAAGGAACAGGTCGCTTTGTCGGATGGGTGGTCAACAACGGGGAGCCAGTTGCGGGCATTGTTAGGCCAGTTGTCGCCGAAGAAGGTACGGTCGCCAAATTTATTCCGGCTGATGATAAGCCCCCGCGCCGGGGTACCGTCGTACCGAATCGTTACGTCGGTGGGCTGATTTGGAGCAGGCGAGCCCACGCTGGCAGGCAGATTGATAAATACCCGGTCGTTACGCTGCGTAAACGGGGCGGTTTTGCCATTGACCAGGCGCACTTCC
>JBBRUB010000388.1:0-4633 GCA_038248175.1 Cytophagales bacterium
CCCCTACCGAGGTGCTTGGTTTCAACCTGATCGGTGGTCGGAAAAGCATTGCCGGGTCAATGATTGGCGGTTTACCGGAAACGCAGGAGATGCTGGATTTCTGTGCCGAACACAACGTCGTATCCGACATTGAACTGATTCCGATGCGCGACATCGAAACGGCTTACGAACGGATGCTGAAAGGCGACGTTCGCTACCGGTTCGTGATTGACATGAGTACGCTGTAATCCGTAAATCAGTTATCGAATACGAAAGAAGCCCGGTTTGGCCGGGCTTCTTTCGTATTCGATAAGCAGTAAATCAGCCGATAAGCATGTCGTTTTTGGCGGCATCCCACGTAACGCGCTTGCCGGTGTGCAGGGCAGTAGTGGCCATGACGTTGGCAACCGAGTGGTTGAAGCCCACGCGGGCGGGAGCATTTGGCTCTTTCCGGCTTCGAACGCAGTCCATCCAGTTCAGCATGTGCATTGACGTCATTGGGTCGCTGCCGGTGTTGGCTCCGGTCTCCATTTTAGGACCACTACCCAGCGACATGTCCGGCAGCATGTTGGCCTGCATTTTCATGTCTTTGGCATACCGCTCTTTTAGCCCACCTTCCGACGAAATCTGGTTGGTGTCGAGGTTAATCATGCCACCGTTCGAGTAGTAGTATTCTTTGGTGCCGCCCGCTTCGTTGGTCATTCTTGACGAGTACGTGACCTGAAAGCCTTTGCTCTTATCGTTGTCCGGGCCATAATCAAATACCGCCGTAAACGTGTCGGGGTTCACACGCCCGTCTTTCCAAAGATAGACGCCCCCGTTGGCCACTACCGAGCGCGGATGGTCCAGGCCGCTGAACCAGTGAACGGTGTCGATTTGGTGCGACATCCACTGACCGGGAATACCCGACGAATAAGGATAGAACAGGCGGAATTCGAGGTATTTGCGCGGGTCCCAGTCTGTCTTGGGGCGGTTCATCTGGTAACGGTCCCAGTCGGTGTCTTCCTTCCTAATCTGCGACACGGCCTCAGGCCGACGCCACCGTCCGGGCTGGTTCACATTCCAGGTCATCTCAACCATCACGATGTCGCCAAACTTGCCTGACCGGATGAAGTCATTGGCCGAATGGTAATTGGGTGCCGAGCGTCTTTGCGAACCGACCTGCACGATTTTCTTCGATTTTTCGACCGCTTTCAGCGCAACACGCGCGTCGTCGAGCGATTCAGCGAAGGGTTTTTCGCAGTAGACGTCGCGGCCCGACTCTACGGCGGCAGCGCAGTGCAGGGCGTGCTGGAAATCGGCAGTGCTGATAATCACGGCATCTACGTCTTTGCGGTCCAGCAATTCATCATTATTGCGGGCTTTGAAAAACGTGTCGTCGTTCCAGCCTTTGCCTTTCAGGTAGTTTTCGGCTTCGTCGCGACGGCGGCTCCAGATGTCGGACACGCCCACGAACGCAAAGTTATTGGCTTTGGCATGGTCCATAAACGCCGGAGCCAGCGACTGCCGGAAACGGTCAGAGAAGCCGATGATACCCACCCGAACGCGTTCGTTGGCGCCAATAATACGGTTATAACTACTGGCCGAAATACCCACTGTAGGCAGGGCTAGACCCAAACCGGCCACCGCCGATTTTTTGATAAACTCACGCCGATTTTCCATGCTGTTCTATTTTTTGTCATGCTGACGAAGGAAGCATCTGCGCCGGCACTGGGTGTAAGAATTAAAGTCAACTATCTGCAAACGAGATGCTTCCTTCGTCAGCATGACAAAAAATTACAACGGTCTGATTTTAATATTTCGATAATAAACCCGGTTGCCGTGATCCTGTAACAGGATGCGGCCTTCGGGAGCTTCGCCAAACCGCCCGTTTTTGTTGTACGACGCGGCACTGTACTTGCTTTTGGCTACGGCCTCGCGGAAGGCATCGCTACTGCGCTCGTACTCCACCACTTTTTTGCCGTTCAGATAGTGTTCAACGTGCTTGCCTTTGGAAAGGACGCGGCCCGTATTCCACTCGCCAATAGAATTGGCCTTCTTGCTGCTCGCCGGGATCAAATCATACAAAGAGCCAACGGTACGGTTGCCATCGCGACCCAGTTTGGCGTCAGGGTGTTTGTCATCGTCCAGCACCTGAAACTCCAGCCCATATGCTGAGCCTTTGGGTTTGGGAGTTTCTTCGGCCACGAAATACTTCACGCCACTGTTGGCTCCGTCGGTCAATTTGAAATCAAATGTCAGGTCGAAATCGCTGTACTCGCCATCGGTCACGATGTCGCCGAAGTTCTCGGATTCTGACCCGTCAGACTGCTGAATGGTGAGCATTCCGTTCTGCACATCCCAGCCTTTGTCGGGAAACTTGTCTTTGTAGGCCCCGCGCCAGCCGTTGGTGGTTTTCCCGTCGAAGAGCAGTTTCCAGCCTTCTTTTTTCTCTTTGGCCGTGAGCGTATTGGGTATCTGGGGCTTGTTGAAGGCAAACAGGCTCAGGATAATGCCGCTGATGATGAGTTGTTTCACAGTTTAATCTTCAATGTTTTGGTGATGTAATCCTTATTGATCTGTGCGCACTGCACGGGGGTTTTATCTTTCTCGGGCACCCCGTCCAGTTCGACAATGCCCCAGCCGTTGAAGCCGATGTCGTTCAGTGCTTTGATGACCGCCGGTACGTCCACATTGCCCCGGCCCAGTTCCACAAACTTATAGGCTTTCGGGTTATCAGGTTTGTCGGGCAGGGGTGACATAGTGTCTTTCAGGTGCAGGGCGTACAGGATGTCTTTATACTGCTTCACCGCTTTTTCGGGCATACCGCCCCCCTGCTGGTAATGGGCAATGTCGAGTTCGAGTTTTACGTAGCGCGGGTCCATCGCCTGCACAATCACATCGACTTCTTCGGGGGTTTCGCCGAGTTGGTGCATGTGGTTGTGGTATGCGGTCTGAATGCCCATGTCGGCGGTTTGTTTGCCAATCTCGTTCATCACTGCTGATAATCGTTTCAGCTCAGCGGTCGTTGGCGGCCCGTCTTTGGGCCGGGCCGAGTTGGTAAGCTGAATGGCCTGGCCACCCAGGGCTTTCACAAAACTGGCGTGGGCCACGTGCATGTCAATCGTGCTTTGCTCTTTGGCCGGGTCAACCTCCACGTTACCGCTCGAAAACATGGGGAGTTGCAACTTATACTGATCCAGCATGGCTTTCAACTCCGACGGTTTGTTGCGGTACGGCCCAAACGTATTGGCCCGGAGCTGAATACCCCGGTAACTGAGGGCGGCCAGGTCGGCAATGGCCTGCGCGTCGTTGCCGCCCCAGGTAATGGCCGAGTAGGCAATTTTCAGGTCGGCTTTTTTCAGCGGACACGCCGACAGGAAACCGGCCCCGCCCGTCAGAGCCAGAGCCGATATGCCGAGTGTGCTGAGAAACTGCCGCCTGTTTACGGTCTCGTTCATAGTGAGAAAAGGAAGTTAGTAATAATCAGTATAAGCCTGATTGTCTATCTCAATAAGGTCGGTTTATCCTGAATTTACTGATTGGAAGCCGCAGCATCCAAAAGGTTCAGCGTGGCCTTTTGGATGCTGCGGTCTTCGTTTGTTTAATACCCCGGATTTTGTGGAAACCTGGTAGCTCCGTCGGTGGTGCGGTCAATCTGATCCTGCGGAATGGGGCGAAGCACGTGGAAATCTTTGATGTTAGCTCTTGCATCGGGGTTATAAGCTTTTACGCGCTCAAGAAGCTTACCCGTGCGCTTGAGGTCAAACCAGCGGAACATCTCACCCACCAGTTCGCGGCCCCGCTCGTCCAGAATAAAGTCGATGCTGACCTGGGCGGGCGTAATGACCATAGCCGCCGTTTTACCCGGCCAGGCCGCCCGTCTGCGTACTGCATTGATGGCTTCGGCGGCTTCGGGGAGTTTGCCGAGTCTAAACTGCGCTTCGGCCAGAATCAGGTACGTTTCGGCCAGGCGAAACATGATATAATCGCGGCTACCCGCTTCGTACGTCCGGTCGGGGCGGAGGGGGTCCAGAAATTTCTGCATGGTAGGAAACAGATTGGGCCGGTAGTTACTGGGTACTAACACCTGATACGGACGTTTAGCCCGCTCTGCCTTCGACATCTCAAAACCCGGAATGAAAATGGTGGTGTCGCCCGCCGAGAATTTCAGCGACGTCTTTGAATCGTCGAAAATAGGCGTGGTTTTGACTGGGTTGTTGCTTCTCCAGGTGTCTTTGAACGTCTTTTTATACCGCGAATCATTGACGCGGTTGTCGAAGGCAAACACCGTTTCGAGCAGGTAGGTGGTTGGGCGGTAGCGTTTAAAGGGCCGCCCGTTTTCGGTGTCGCGCTGCATACCGGCCTGCGTATCGTACTCCATGCCAAAATACAGGTGCGTTTGATTACCGTTGACACTGGCTCCGCCAGCAAGACCGATGGCGGTCAGGGCATCAGAAGTGTATTGGGTCGCGTAGATGACCTCGCTGTTGATTTCGCCCGCGCCCTGCGCAAACACGCTGGCAAAGTCGGGCAGCAGGGCGTAGCCGTAGTTTTTGGTTACGTTGGTAGCCAGCGTAGCGGCTTTGGCGTAATCATCGGCGGCAGCGGCTTCGGAGGTGGCTTTGGTCAGGTAAACGCGGGCCAGCAGGTGTTCGGCAGCCCCCTTGTTGGC